>NZ_JBEPPA010000023.1:0-31499 GCF_040547075.1 Arthrobacter sp. UYCu512 | reverse complement strand
GCTTCTTCAACCAAAACCCAACCCTCAACCTGCCCAGCTCCGCGACCACCTCCGATCACTGCAGCTCAGAAACCACAAACCACTGCAGCTCAGAACACGAATCATGAGCACTCAAGGTCCCCGCGCGGACGCTCCAGCCAAGCACGGCTCTAAACCAGGCAAGCTGAAAGCCAACAGCCTAGGGTTGTGGGATGTTGTTTTCATGGCTGTAGCGACGTCCGCACCGATTACGGTGATGAGCGGAAATGTCCCGTTTGCGGTTGGCTACGGTGTCGGAACCGGGACCCCGGCGACATATATCTGGGCGACGGTTATCCTGACGGTCTTTGCGGTCGCATATGTCTCCATGGCCCGCTATGTGACCTCAACAGCGGCCTTCTACGGATTCATTTCCCGCGGTTTGGGACGCGTGCTTGGCCTCGGGACTGGCTTCATGGTCACCTTCAGCTACATCGTCTTTGAAGCCAGCATCATCGGTATTTTTGCCTACTTCGGCCATCTAGCCTTTCTGGACCAATTCGGGATGGATGTTCACTGGGTCGTTTTCGCCGTGGTCGGCCTCCTCCTCATCGGGTTTCTGACCTACTTCGAGATCAGCCTCGCAGCAAAGATCCTTACATTGCTGCTGGCCACTGAGATCGGGATCCTGGCAATCATGGCCTTCGGCGTGCTCTTCCATGGCGGGGGTCCCGACGGGCTGATGCCTGAGACGCTGAATCCAATTAATGTATTCCTGCCAAACGGTCTGGAGGTCGCCGCGCCGGGTCTCGCGATGTTCATCGCCTTCTGGTCCTGGACCGGATTCGAGTCGACAGTCATGTATGGGGAGGAATCGAAGAACCCGAAGAAGATTGTCCCTATCGCCACGTTGATCGCAGTCACGGGCGTCGGTATCTTCTATACGTTCGTCTCCTGGATGTCCGTCGCAGGGAACGGCGCTGAACAGGCGATCGCTTTGGCGCAAAGCGCCAATCCGCTCGACATGTTCTTTCACCCCACGGACGTCTTTGTCGGGCACGGGTGGGTTTTGGTCATGGAATGGCTGATGATGACCGGATCCTTCGCTTGTGCGATGGCCTTCCACAACGCGGCATCAAGGTACATGTACTCACTTGGTCGGGAAGGAATCCTCCCCGGTGTACTTGGCAAAACGCACCTGAAGCATGGGTCCCCGTACATCGCGTCGTTCCTCCAGACAGGCATTGCAATCCTGTGGATTCTCGGGTTCTGGTTCTTCGACAAGGATCCCTACCTCGATGTCTTTGTTCTGCTGGCGGTGCTCGGGACATTCACGCTACTGATCGTGCAGACCACCACCATGGCCGCCGTATTCAACTACTTCCGGCACCACCACCCGGAAGAAAACGTATGGCGCACCAAAGTGGCACCAGTAGTCGGCGGAGTGGGGATGCTCGGTGTTGTCATCCTGATGTGCATGAATTTGGACACCGCTGCCGGGCCTGCAGCATCGTCTCTGCTCTTCAAGCTCATCCCCTACATCGCCGCCGGACTCTTCATCGCGGGGGCAGGACTGGCCCTTTACCTGCGCAAGACCAATCCGCTCAAGTATGAAACTATCGGCTACGTCGTTCTCGCCGAGGATGGTCACGGCCCGGTCCTGGACGAAGAAGATCCAGAGCCGATGCGCCCGATCGATCTCGAACGCATCAGGGAACTCGAGCGGAAGAATCCCTTGGGTGAGCTCGAACTGAGTGATGAAGATGAACTAGCGCTGGAGAGGGAAAAACCCTGAACAGGCGGTCCCCGGTGCTGCGGCAGCAGCACCGGGGACCGGCCCCGTTAACTAACTCAAACCAGTAGGGAGAGCGTGATCCGCGTGTTCAATATCCCCGCCATTACCTGGACCCTCACGGCCTTCCTCCTGCTTACCGGAAGTTATCAGGTCCTGCAGGCGACAAAGTCCAAGCAGCGCACGGACAGGGTTAACAAGAGCCTCCATGCCCTCATGAACCTCCTGATGGCTGTCACGATATGGAACCTCGCGCCGTCGTTCATGCTTGCTCAGGTCGCCATCCTCGCCGGCGCGGCACTGTGGTTTGTCATCCAGGCGGTCGCACGGCCGGAATTCAAAACACTCTGCGCGGGCAGCCAGCGCCGACTGACATGCGTCTACCACAGCATCACCATGGCTGGCGCTGCCTACATGGTCGCCATGATGAGTCACGTGACCACAACAACCCATGAAATGCAGGCAGGCGGAACGTCAACGGCTCACGCCCACCACACGATGACAGCCGAAACCAAAAGCCTTCCGGCCGCAGCATTTGATCACTCACCCGACCTCGCGCTCCTTCTGACAATAGTCTTCGGAGTTGCTGCGGTCGCATTTACCGTCCTTTCGCTTCGTTTCGGGGTACCGACAATCACCCTCCCCAGCACGTCGGCGCCAAGACTGTCTGTCCGCACAGAACACGGACTCGAAGCCCTCGGCGCCGCTGCCATGGCCCTGATGTTTGCCGCCATGTCCGCATGATGGTATCCGCGCTTCGCCACAGGACTCTCGCCTGAGCCCGCCCTCGGTCTCGACCGCGCTTACTGCGCCGCCTTGCAGACCGAGTCCTGCACTATTCCAATTTGTTCTCTCGCTGTGGATGGCCCGGAGGGCCGGAGTCCTGACCAGCTGATAACGGGCAGCAGCGCGGCGCTACCCCGTCAGAGGTAGGCCGCCCACTGCGCGGTCATCCATGGACGCGGCAGATTGTTCCGGTACCGCAGTGCGTTTCTTACTCGATCAACGGAGCCCATGGCTGTGCGCCAGGGCGATCGCCTCGGTGCGTGAGCCGACCTCGAGCTTCTTGAACAGGTTTCGTACGTGAAATTTGACCGTGTTCTCGCTGATGCCCAGCGTTGACGCGATGGTCCGGTTGCGGTGCCCCGCAACAAGGTGCTGGAGCACTTCGAGCTCCCGGGCGGCAAGGTCCCAGCCCGCCACATCGCCGGCAGGAGGCGTTGGCAGGTCCAGGGGGAGGGTAACGAAAACGTCCGCGCCCCAGCCCGGCATAACGTCGATCCGCAGCTGCCCGGTGAGCGCCTGCACCCGGCGGTCCAGGCGGGCGATGTTCGGCGCGTCGGCTTTGAGTGCCCCGCGGCCGTCGTCGCGTACGTTAATCAGCAGGTTCTCGCCGTCGCAGTCCCACTGCGTCCGTACTCTGCTGACATCCGGTTGTTCCGTCATAGCCAACACAAGTCCCCGGACGATGGCCCGTGCCGCGTGGGCAACTTCGCCGGGCAGGGCCCTTCCGTTCAACGGCGGTTCGATGAATTCGATCTCAATGCCGCTGTAGCGAGTAAGCGGCCGCAGGTCCTCCCGCAGGCGTTCGAAGGCCTTGGCGACGGGCTCTCTTACGAGGTCCGTCGTGCGGTCGCTGTGAGTCCGGAGCCCGATCAGAGCCTTGGCGGTGAGGTCGGTGACGGCTGCGCGGGCTGCAGCATCGTCCAGGGAGGACGACCGTAGGGCTGCCATGAGGGTCTCCAGGGTGGTGGAGTGCAGGTCGGTCAGTTCCGCCGTCACCCGGAGGCGTTCGGCGGATGCCGCCCGCGATTCGAGCAGGTACGAGGGCGGCGCGTCAGCTACTTTCTCGCGGATCCGCCGCGCAGTAAGGCGCCACAAATACGTCACCAGCTCAAGCCCGGCGTTGCGCCCCGGATCGGCAGGGGGATCCGTGAGGACGAGGAGGGCATTGCTGGAGCCGTGTTTCAGGGCAAGCACGGGGCGAATCTGGCCGGCGAGCTCGGCTTCGCCGAACCAGGGTCCCTCATCGGAAAGGGTGGCGCGAAGCGTGTCCAGCTCGATGATGGAGACCTTGGAAATGATTTCTTTGTCGCCCGCCTTCTTCTGCGGCCGGCCCGTGCAGTCTTCGGTGAAGATGACCAGCGCGCTGCTTCCCATGTAGGGGAGTGTGGCATCACGCAGCCGCTCTGCTATCTGGGCCAGCGGGGCATCTGCCAATGCTGCCACACTCTGCAAAAGCGGCCACGGCAGGTCTGCAAGGGGCGTGGTGGATTCCTTTAGGGATGGGTCGTGGGCGGCGCTCATCCCGCCAGCATACCGGGGCGGAACCTCCAACCAACCCAAAAGGGTAGTAAGAACCGTCAGAAAACAGTGTTACCCCTGCCCGTTTGATTCGCAATCATGGATATCAACCAGAAAGCATCCGTCCGGCCGTTGCAAGCCGACCAGATCCAAGAGGACAAACCGTGAACCCCACAACAAATGTGATGCTCTCCAGCACTGCGAATTCAACGGCACTTGACTGGACTCCCGCAGACGAGCGCGCCGTGGACACAGCCCGTGTTCTGGCCGCGGACGCCGTCGAGAAGGTCGGCAACGGCCACCCCGGCACGGCCATGAGCCTGGCCCCGGCCGCCTACCTTCTCTTCCAGAAGCTGATGCGCCACGACCCCCGCGACCCGGACTGGCTGGGACGTGACCGTTTCATCCTGTCACCCGGCCACTCCTCGCTGACCCTCTACATCCAGCTGTTCCTGGCCGGCTACGGCCTGGAACTGGATGACCTGAAGGCGTTGCGCACCTGGGATTCACTGACCCCCGGCCACCCGGAGTACAAGCACACCCCTGGTGTCGAAATCACCACCGGCCCGCTGGGCCAGGGACTGGCGTCCGCGGTCGGCTTCGCTTACTCCCAGCGCAGGATGCGCGGACTGTTCGACGCAGACGCCCCCGCCGGCGACTCCCCGTTTGACCACACCATCTGGGTCATTGCCTCCGACGGCGACATCCAGGAAGGCGTCACCTCCGAGGCGTCCTCGCTCGCCGGCCACCAGGAGCTCGGCAACCTCGTCGTCATTTACGACGAGAACCACATCTCCATCGAGGACGACACCGACATCTCCTTCACCGAAGATGTTCTGGCCCGCTACGAAGCCTACGGCTGGCACACCCAGCGCGTTGACTGGACCCGGACCGGGGAATACAAGGAAGACGTGGCCGAACTCCACGCCGCCCTCCTCGCCGCGAAGGCGGAGACGGGCATTCCTTCCATCATCTCGCTGCGCACCATCATCGGGTACCCGGCGCCGAAGAAACAGAACACCGGCAAGATCCACGGTTCAGCACTCGGTGCTGATGAAGTAGCCGGCCTCAAGGAGATCCTTGGCTTCGATCCGGCTAAGTCCTTCGAGGTGGATCAGGATGTCCTGGCGCACGCCCGCGCCGTCGTCGAACGCGGTGCCGCTGTCCGCAGCGAATGGGACGAGTCCTTTGAGGCCTGGCAGTCGGCCAACCCTGAGGGCGCAGCATTGTTGGAGCGGATTGAAGCCAAGAAGCTTCCGGCGGGACTCGACGCCGCCCTGCCGGTCTTCGAAGCCGGCAAGGATGTCTCCACCCGTGCAGCGTCGGGGAAGGTCCTGAACGCGCTGGGTCCGGTTATGCCCGAACTGTGGGGCGGCTCCGCCGACCTCGCCGAGTCCAACAACACCACCATCGAAGGATCGCCGTCGTTCATCCCGGCCTCCCGCTCCACGAATACATGGAAAGGCAACCCCTACGGCCGGGTCCTGCACTTCGGCATCCGCGAGCACGCCGCAGCATCGATTGTGAACGGCATCTCGCTGCACGGCCGGACCCGCGCTTTCTCGGGCACGTTCCTGATCTTCAGCGACTACCAGCGCCCTGCAATCCGCCTCTCCGCCTTGATGGGTGTCCCGTCCATCTATGTGTGGTCCCACGACTCCATCGGCCTTGGTGAGGACGGCCCCACCCACCAGCCTGTGGAGCAGCTCGCTACCCTGCGCGCCGTTGTTGGCCTGGACGTGGTCCGTCCCGGTGACGCGAACGAGGTGGGCATAGCGTGGAAGACCATGCTGGAAAACCACGAGAACCCGGCCGGCATCGTTCTGACCCGTCAGAACGTCCCCACCTACGCCCGCGGTAACGGCGCAGCGCACGGTGACACCTTTGCTTCCCCGGCGGGTGTGGCCAAGGGCGGCTACGTCCTCGCCGAAGCGGCCAAGGACGGCGCAACCGTTCCGGCCGATGTGTTGCTGATCGCTACCGGCTCCGAGGTCCAGCTGGCCGTCCAGGCCCGCGAAGCCCTCCAGGCCGAAGGCATCGCCGCCCGCGTCATCTCGATGCCATGCGTCGAGTGGTTCAACAAGCAGGACGCCGCCTACCGGGAGTCCGTGCTTCCGGCCGCCATCAAGGCCCGCGTCTCCGTCGAGGCCGGGCTGGCACTGGGCTGGAGGGAGTTCGTCGGCGATGCCGGCCGGTCCGTCAGCCTGGAGCACTACGGTGCTTCGGCGGACTACAAGCGCCTGTTCCAGGAGTTTGGTATTACCGCGGAGGCTGTCGCCGCCGCCGCCAAGGACTCCCTGGCCGCTGCCCGCAACTGACCAATACCAGCACTGCGGCCAGCGCCGCGGGGCGGCCTCATTGGGGGACGTCCCGCGGCGCGGCCGCGAACTGTCACCAGTCCGTACTTTATGAAGGAAGAAGCAGAAGCCATGATCAAAGCAACCCCCACTGCCCAGCTGTCCGATGCCGGTGTGTCCATCTGGCTCGATGACCTCTCGCGTGAGCGTCTCGCCAGCGGCAGCCTGCAGAAGCTCATCGATGAAAAGAATGTGGTGGGGGTGACCACCAACCCCTCCATCTTTCAGGCCGCCATCACCTCCGGTTCGGACTACGACGCAAAGATCGCAGAACTTGCCGCGCAGGGCGCCGGCGTCGAGGAGACCATCTTCGAGATCACCACCGCCGACGTCGCTGACGCCTGCGACCTGTTCGCCCCGGTCGCCGCCGCCACCAACGGCGTTGACGGCCGTGTCTCCATCGAGGTTGATCCCCGCCTTGCCTGGGACACCGAGGGCACCATTGCCGAGGCTAAGAACCTCTACAAGAAGGTGGACAAGGACAACGTCCTCATTAAGATCCCCGCAACGCTCGAAGGCCTCGCGGCCATCACGGCAACCCTGGGCGAAGGCATCAGCGTCAACGTCACGCTGATCTTCTCCTTGGACCGCTACCTCGCTGTCATCAACGCCTTCCAGGCTGGCCTGGAACTGGCCAAGGAAAACGGCCGCGACCTGTCCACGATCCACTCGGTGGCCTCGTTCTTCGTCTCCCGCGTGGACTCCGAGATCGACAAGCGGCTCGACGCCCTCGGCACCGACGAAGCCAAGGCCCTCAAGGGCAAGGCCGGCGTGGCCAACGCACGCCTGGCCTACCAGATGTATGAGCGGCTCTTCTCGACCGAACGGTGGGAAGTTCTGGCCGAAGCCGGTGCACGCCCGCAGCGTCCGCTGTGGGCGTCCACCGGTGTGAAGGACCCTGCCTATCCCGACACTCTGTACGTCACCGGACTGGTTGCTGCCGACGTCGTGAACACCATGCCGGAGAAGACGCTGGACGCGACGTTCGACCACGGCGTGGTCACCGGTGACACCATCACCGGCATCTATGCCGAGTCCAAGGCCGTGCTGTACGCACTGGACGCCGTGGGCGTCTCCTACAACGAGGTGGTTGCCCTCCTGGAGTCCGAGGGCCTGGACAAGTTCGTAGCCAGCTGGAAGGAACTGCTGGCCGACGTCGAAGGCGCCCTCGCCACTGCACGGAAGGCATCCTGACCCGAGCTTTGACCGCTACCGAAAGGCAGACATCATGTCCGCATCACCCCTGAACTGCTGCATCAACCCCAGCATCCTCTCGGCTGACTTCGCCAACCTCGAGGCCGAGCTTGCCCGCATCAGCAATGCCGATGCCGTACACGTGGATGTAATGGACAACCAATTTGTGCCGAACCTGACCATAGGCCTGCCTGTCGTGGAACGGCTGCAGAAGGTCAGCCCCATCCCATTGGACGCCCACCTGATGATTGCCAACGTCGACCGCTGGGCGCCGCTGTACGCCGACGCTGGCGTGAGTTCGGTGACGTTCCACGTGGAGGCATCGGATGCCCCCATCAAACTGGCCCGGGAACTCCGGGCGCGCGGGGCCAAGGCGGGCATGGCACTACGCCCGGCCACCCCGGTGGAGCCGTACCTGGACATGCTCGCCGAACTGGACATGCTGTTGATCATGACCGTTGAACCGGGCTTTGGCGGCCAGGCGTTCCTGGACGTCATGCTGCCGAAGATCCGCCGCGCCCGCGAGGCGGTAGACGGTTCAGGAGTTAACGTGGCCATCCAGGTGGACGGCGGCATCACTGAAGAAACCATTACCCGTGCAGCGGAAGCCGGTGCCAACGTTTTCGTGGCTGGATCGGCTGTATACGGCAAGACGTCTCCTGAGGATGCCATCGAGTCACTGCGCGCTAACGGGCAGCTCGCCTTCGGCCCCCGTGGTCTCTAACTCACCAATACCGCACACCAACCAGTCTGAAGGACCACCCATGCGCGTTCACATCGCAACCGATCACGCGGGGATGGAGCTAAGCTCCCACCTCATTACTGCCCTCTCTGCCAGCGGCTACGAGATAGTGGACCACGGGCCGGCCGCCTATGATGCCGAGGACGATTATCCGTCGTTCTGTATTAACGCAGCGGCTGCCGTTGTGGCCGATCAGGCCGCGGGCGTCGACGCCCGCGGGATTGTTCTGGGCGGCTCGGGCAATGGTGAGCAGATCGCCGCGAACAAGGTCAAGGGCGTCCGCGCCGCCTTGGCCTGGAACCTGGACACAGCGAAGCTTGCCCGGGAGCACAACAACGCCAATGTGGTGGCCGTGGGCGGGCGGCAACACACCGTCCAGGAGGCCACAGAACTGATCGAGGCATTCCTGGCAGAACCGTTTAGCAACGCCGAGCGCCACGAACGCCGCATTGGCCAGATCGCAACCTATGAGTCCACCGGTGAGGTTGCCCGATAGCTTGGCATCTTCATAGCTTCGTCTCACGGGGCGGGCTATGAGCAGCCGCTTTCCTTTGGCTGGAACCCAACGGAAGGCGGACAATGCCTTGACCAGCAGGGAAGGGCGCGCAGACGAACACCAGCACAGGAGTCAGCATGCCCATTGCAGCCCCAGAGATCTACTCCGAGATGATCGACCGCGCTAAGGCGGGCGGCTTCGCGTTCCCCGCCGTGAACGTCACCTCCTCCCAGACCCATAACGCAGCCCTGCGCGGCTTCGCCGAAGCCGAGTCCGACGGCATCGTCCAGGTCTCCACCGGCGGCGCAGCCTACTGGTCCGGCGCTTCCACCAAGGACATGGTTGCCGGCTCGCTCGGCTTCGCCGCGTTCGCCCGCGAAGTCGCCAAGAACTACGGCGTCAACGTCGCCCTGCACACGGACCACTGCCCGAAGGACAAGCTCGAGGGCTTCGTCCTGCCGCTGCTTGCAGCCTCCGAGGCCGAGGTCAAAGCCGGCCGCAACCCGCTCTTCAACTCCCACATGTGGGACGGCTCCGCCGAGACCCTCCCGGAGAACCTCCGGATCGCCCGCGAACTGCTCGCGCGCACCGCTGCCGCCAAGATGATCCTTGAGGTCGAAATCGGCACCGTCGGCGGCGAGGAAGACGGCGTCGAGAACGCCATCAACGACAAGCTCTACACCACCGTAGAGGACGCGCTGGCCACGATCGAGGCACTCGGCTCCGGGGAGAACGGCCGCTACATCACGGCGCTGACCTTCGGCAACGTGCACGGCGTCTACAAGCCCGGCGGCGTCAAGCTCCGCCCGGAAATCCTCAAGGACATCCAGGAACAGGTCGGCGCCAAGCTCGGCAAGGCCAACCCGTTCGACCTGGTCTTCCACGGCGGCTCCGGTTCCTCCGAGAAAGAGATCGCCGACGCCGTCTCCTACGGCGTGATCAAGATGAACATCGACACCGACACCCAGTACGCATACACCCGGCCCGTAGTGGACCACATGTTCCGCAACTACGACGGTGTGCTGAAGGTCGACGGCGAGGTAGGCAACAAGAAGCTGTACGACCCCCGCGTCTGGGGTGCGTCCGCCGAGGCCGGCCTCGCGGCACGCGTCGTCGAGGCTGCCCAGCAGCTCGGCTCAACCGGCAAGACGTTCTAAGCATGTCCGACGAGTTCCGCAAAATCTGATGGTGGGTCGTCCCGCAGAGTTCGGCCCGTGGCATAACCTTCTGGGCAGCCTGCTAAAAGGAGCGTTAAACGAGCGAGAAACTGCGTTGGGGCATCCTGGGAGGCGCCCGCATCGTACGCAAGACAATTCCGGCGTTGCAGGGAACGAAAAACGGTGAGGTAGTAGGTATCGCTTCCCGCACGAAGGAGAGGGCCAGAGAGTTCGCCAACAAGCATTGCATCTCTCGGGTATTTGAATCTTATGAGGCGCTGCTCGCTTCCCCCGGACATCGACGCTGTATACATTCCGCTGCCGAACGCGCTTCACCTCGAGTGGATTCTAAAATCCTTGGACGCAGGCAAGCACGTCCTCTGTGAAAAGCCGTTGGCGATGAGCGTCACCGAATGCGAGGAGATTGCGCGCAAGGCCGATGCGACCGGCCTTAAAGTCTTAGAGGGCTTCGCGTACCGTTTTCACCCGCGTTTCGAGAAGCTGCAAGAGCTGCTCGAGGCTCGTGTGATGGGCAAATTGACGTTTGTCCACGTCGGTCACACTTTCGACGCGGGCGGAGTCGACAACATCCGCTGGTACACGGGGCTCGGCGGCGGCGCACTTTTCGATACGGGCTGCTACTGCGTGAACGTGAGCCGGATGGTCACCGCCCAGGAACCCGCTCGAGTTGCGGCCTTTGGTAACTACCGCGACGCCAACGACAGTGGTCGAATTGAGGTCAGTATTGCTGGCATGCTGCGCTTTCCCGGCAACGCAACCGCGCTTTTTGATACCGGACTGAACCTCGAGCGCCGCAACTTTTTGGAAATCACGGGGACCGAGGGGCGACTCTACCTCGACAATCCTTTTGGACTCTTGGAGGAGGATTCTGTCTTAGAGGAGCAGCACTTCGGGCAGGACACTACCTATCACGCGGTAAAGGGCGAAAACCACTTCGTGCGGATGGGCGAACACTTCGCCAACAGCGTCCTGAGCGGTACGCCGCTCCGCTACGATCTGAGGGACGCGGCAAACAACGCGCGGGTGTTGGAAGCTCTCGACAGGGCAGCGCGGAAACAAGAACAAGGCGTCTGAACCGAAACCGCGTTCTGGCGCTGTCGACCCTGCGGTTGTGGCTATGGGTGTTCTGGCAGCTCCTCGTCTAGCTCCCGCTGCAGACAGACACATGACCAGCCAAGGGGGAGTGCCCGGCTCAGCCGAACAGGACCGCGGCTTCGTCGTAGCGGTTCTGGGGAACAACCTTCAGCTGGCCCAAGGCCTTCTCAAAGCTCACATGCTCAATATTGGTGCCCTTCAGAGCCACCATGGAGCCCCAGCGGCCCTCCACCACGGAGTCGATCGCCGCCATGCCCAGGCGCGTTGCCAGGACGCGGTCGAAGGCAGAGGGGTTACGTCCCGTGGAGTGGTGTAGATCTCCGTAGTTGCGCGTTGCTCCGGCGACGTAGTGAGCCATCGTGCGATGGTCAGTGAGTACCGATCAAAGAACTCACAAAGGACACAAACACACGATGGCTCTAGACCAGTCTGCCCTGCTTGACCTTCTTGGCCAACTGAAACTCACCGATGTCTCCGATCGGATCCGTGCCGCGACCGAAACCCTGTACCAGCAGCTCATCGAGGCCGAGGCGACCGCGTTTATCGGCGCCGCCCCGTTCGAACGCTCCGAGACACGGACCACCCAGCGCAACGGGTCCCGGCCCAGGACGCTGACGACGACCGCCGGGGACCTGAACCTGAAGATCCCCAAGCTGCGGAACGGGTCGTTCTTCCCGGCCCTGCTCGAACGCCGCCGCCGCGTGGACCAGGCCCTCTATGCCGTGGTGATGGAGGCCTACCTGCACGGTGTCTCCACGCGGAAGGTCGATGATCTGGTCAAAGCGCTCGGGGCCGATACCGGGATCTCCAAGTCCGAGGTGTCCCGGATCTGCGAGGACCTGGACCACGAAGTCGGTGCGTTCCGGGACCGGGACCTCTCCGCCATGGATTACCCGTATGTGTTCCTGGACGCGACCTACTGCAAGGCCCGCGTCGGGCACCGCGTCGTGTCCCAGGCGATGGTGGTCGCCTTCGGCGTCGCTGCGGACGGACGCCGGGAAGTCCTGGGCTTCGACGTCGGCGACAGTGAGAACGAGGGCTTCTGGACCGCGTTCCTGCGGTCGCTGAAAGCCCGCGGCCTGGACGGGGTGAAGCTGGTGATCTCCGACGCGCACAGCGGCCTGAAGAAGGCCATCGGCACGGTGTTCCAGGGCGCGGCGTGGCAGCGTTGCCGCGTGCATTTCATGAGAAACGTACTCTCAACGGTGCCGAAGGGATCCCAGGACATGGTCGCCTCGATCATCCGCACCGCCTTCGCCCAGCCCGACGCCGGGCACGTGAACACCCAGTTCGACGAAGTCACCCGGATGCTCCTCAAATCCCACCCGAAGGTCGCCGCGATGCTCGGCGACGCCCGGGATGACGTGCTCGCGTTCACCGGGTTCCCGGCCAGACACTGGCGTCAGATCTGGTCCACGAATCCCATGGAACGAGTCAACAAAGAAATCAAAAGACGGACCGACGTCGTCGGGGTCTTCCCCAACCCGGCGGCCCTTCTCCGGCTCGCCGGCGCGGTCCTCGTCGAGCAACACGACGAATGGGAAGCCGGCGACCGCCGCTACCTCTCCGAGGCCTCCATGGACGAACTCAAAGCAATGAACACGGCACCCGCCACGCCGATCGAGGAGACGATTTTGCTCCCTGAACTCACGGCAGCATAATCAAATAACTGACCTGCACGGTGTCGAGAAAACTCCACCACTCAGCGGGACGTAACCGGCAGAGGGAACGCCGCCGCGCTGGATGTATCCCAGGATGGTGGCGCGGGTCTCGATGCCGGTACGAGTCTCAAGCTCGGGGGCTAGCTGGTCCGCGATTCCGCCCAGCCGCGGTCGGCCAAAGGTGTCCAGCCCGCGCTCAGAGTGCGCGGACTGCATATGCTCCGGAACAAATCCCTCCGCCACCACCACCAGGGGTGCACGGCCGCGGGCGTGGGCTTCCTTCACCCACAGGGTGATCTGCTCAAAGCTAACCTTCTGCTCCGGGATCAGGATGGCGTGGGCGCCAGCGGCCATGCCTGCATGGAGGGCAATCCATCCCACATCGCGGCCCATAACCTCGGCGACCATGCACCGGTGGTGGGATTCTGCGGTGGTGCGGAGCCGGTCGATGGCCTCGGTGGCGATTTGCACGGCCGTGTCGAAGCCGAACGTGTAGTCGGTGGCGTCAAGGTCGTTGTCCACAGTCTTGGGTACACCCACGATCTTGAGGCCGGCGTCTGTGAGGCGCTTCGCGGCGGCCAAGGTCCCTTCGCCGCCGATGGCGATAATGGCGTGGATGCCTAAGCGTTCCATGTTGGCCTTGATGGCATCCGGGCCACCCCCATTTTCGAAGGGGTTGGTGCGGGACGTACCCAGGATAGTTCCGCCCTGTTTGGCGATGCCGCGGACCATGGTGCGGGGGATATCGATGATGTCACCTTCAACCACCCCCCGCCAGCCGTCTAGGAACCCGACAAATTCATGGCCGTGGATGGCGATGCCCTTAAGGACCGCTCCGCGGATCACGGCGTTCAGTCCGGGGCAGTCGCCTCCGCTGGTGAGAATTCCAATTTTCATGTCTCGGCTCAGATTCTGGGAAGAGGATTAAGGGCATGGCGCAAGGAGTTAGTTACCCGGATCGTGTGGCTCTGACATAACAGTTCAACTGCTTCTGCCTCTTCGTTTCGTTGATTTATTCCCTATATCAAGGGTGAGGGAGAACCCTAGGCGGATCCCAAGGCTGCAAGCACCGACAGAGCCTCCTCCACCACTCCTGTTGCGGGGAAGGACGGCCGGTTCACACCGGCCATTTCCTCCATGACCCGGACCACCTGGCAGCTGTAGCCGAACTCGTTGTCGTACCAGACGTACAGGACCAGGTTCTTCCCGGTGGAAACGGTGGCGAGGCCATCCACGATGCCGGTACGGCGTGAACCGACGAAGTCGGTGGACACCACTTCGGGTGAGTCGATGAAGTCGATCTGCTTGCGCAGGTCCGAGTGGAGGGACATCTCCCGGAGGTAGTCATTGACCTCCTCCTTTGTGGTGCCGTTTTCTAGGCTCACGTTGAGAATGGCCAGCGAAACGTCGGGTGTGGGGACACGGATGGAGCTGCCGGTGAGCTTCCCGAGCAGCTCGGGCAACGCCTTGGCTACGGCCTTTGCGGCGCCGGTTTCGGTGATGACCATGTTCAGCGCAGCCGAGCGTCCGCGGCGGTCGCCCTTGTGGAAGTTGTCGATCAGGTTCTGGTCGTTGGTGAAGGAGTGGACCGTTTCCACATGGCCGTGGATGACGCCGAACCTGTCGTTGATGGCCTTCAATACGGGGGTGATGGCATTGGTGGTGCAGGAGGCTGCCGACACGATCTGGTCGGTGTCCTCGATTGTGTGGTGGTTGATGCCGTGGACGATGTTCTTCAGGTCGCCCTCGCCGGGGGCCGTCAGGAGGACGCGGGCAGCGCCCTTGCTCTTCAGGTGCTGTGACAGGCCCTCGGCGTCGCGCCAGCGTCCCGTGTTGTCGACGACGAGAGCGTCTTGGATTCCGTAGGCCGTGTAGTCAACCGTAGCGGGGTTGTCCGAGTAGATGACCTGAATCTGTACGCCGTTGGCGGTGATGGTCTCGTTCTCAAGGTCCAGCTTAATGGTGCCTTCGAACGAGCCATGGACCGAGTCGCGGCGCAGCAGGCTGGCGCGCTTGGTGAGGTCGTTGTCCGAACCGCGGCGGATCACGATGGCACGCAGGCGCAGGCCGTGCCCGCCACCGGCCTTCTCGATCAGGAGGCGCGCCAGGAGCCGGCCGATGCGGCCAAAGCCGTAGAGCACGACGTCGGTGCTGGTGCGGTCATTGTTGCCGCGATTGCCCACGATCTCTGCGAGCTCCTGCCGGAGAAAATCCTCCAGGGTAGCGTCACCGGCTTCTTCCCTAAACTTCTGGCTGAGCCGGGCAATGTCGATCGCTGCCGCTCCAAGTTCCAGCCCTGCCAGAACGTTCAAGAGGGGAGCGGTCTCCTCCAGGAGCAGTTCGTCATTGCTGATCCTGCGGGCGAAGCGGTGCACCTTGAGGATGTTCATGGTGGACTTGTTGATCAGGCTGCGGCCGTGGATGGACGTGACCACGTTGTTCTCGCGGTACAGCCGGCCGATCACCGGAATCATGGCCTCGGCGAGGGCCTCCCGGCCCATCCAGGCATCAAAACAAGAATCTGAGGTTTGTAGCACCGGGCTGCCTTTCCAAAAGCGGGTCTCTTCCTACAGAGATGGCGTTACATCTAATCGTCCTGTCATTCGCGGATGGGTGAAACGCTAATTCAGGATGGTTTAAACCACCCTTTATGATGGGTTCAGACCTTCCCCCGCCGTATCCAAGAGCCGCAGTATCCACTGACAACGCGGTGGTGACAGAAATTCGCCACCATTGCGCCTCCCGGGCGCCGTCGGGGATAGCGGCCGCAGAGTCGGCGCCGTCGATGGAGCGCATGGGGCCCAGGCCGGCCGCTGTGGGAGCGTGGTCCGGTTGATTGTTTATCAGGCGATAGGTGTGAGTTTTCCGGCCGTCTTTGCCGTCGCCGGCGGTGGTAAGTCCGTTCGATCCAGGGCGTGATGGCAAGGCCCAGGTTTCTTGCTGGTGAGCCAGCCGACGGTTCAGGACGTCCTTCTGCAGCGGCAGACTGAGCGGCGCGGAACCGCCAAGCACCCTAATCTTTGTCCGTGATCTGGTCGACATCCGCTGCGGAATGTCCCGGAGCGTCAGCCGACAGTCCGCCGCACGAGCCGGAGATGCAGATAGCAAAGCTGGCTTGTGCCGTCCCGTTGGCTGCCCCGAATGTGCTGATCCCGTCGCCCGCGTGGGTGCGACCTGGTCGACCCGTTGGCGAAGTCGATCGAGCTCACGGCTACCAACCGTTGAGGATGCGCCAATCGTTTGCCAGATATCCTCGGGCATTTCGGGGCCTAAAGTCCTGCCTAATCGGTTTTCGATCCGGGTGCGCAGCCGCGCATTCGAACATACCTGCGCGTTCCGGACTGTGCTCCTGATAACGAGATCATTTCGGGCCGTTTGTCTCTCCCCGTGACACGTTGACGGCAGGGCGAGCTTTAGACGCCAGCCCTGGTCAGCAGTGCATCGAGCGTCATGAAGAACAAGGCGCGGTGGTCGGTCGCTGTGGGGTCCGTCATGTATTGAAGGGCCGCTCCGTCGTAGATCATAAGGAAACACCTTACGAGGTCGGGGACGCCGATGCGGCACTGATCACCATTGTTTTGGATCGCGGAGGAGAAGAGATTTCCAAGCTCCACCTCATAGGCAGGATAGATCTTTGCGGCCAGCGGGCTGACGGGGGCATTGCGTGTTGCCCACAAAATGAGTTCGATCTCAGCAAGGAGACTGGCCGGCTCTTCTTCCAGCGCCCGCCAGTAGCCTTGGGCTACTTGTTCCACCGCCTTACGGAGGCCCACGTGGACCGGGATGTCACCGGAAAAACTGCTTAGGTTCTTCAGCCAGGCCTCAGCGGCCGCCTCCATGAGCTCTTCTTTACCGCTGAAGCAATAATGCGCAGTGGCCAAGGGTGCATTAGCCTCTTTAGCAATGGCCCGCATGGTCACGGACTGAACACCCTCACGCCTCATCAGTTCCACAGTTGCTGAAATCAGCTGTTCTTTTCGATCTTTTGCGGACACCCGCATAGCTCACTCTCCAGTCTCGCGATTTTGGCCCGCCTAGGACACCTCCTAAGAGTATTGCTTGGAGAGTGAAAGGTTTGTAGCACCGTCTGGAACGCCTGATCTGAACCTTTGTTCATGCTTGAATGAACACGTATCGCGGTGGAGGCCGCGCCGGTACCTAGACGATCGCGGCGGCGGGCTGGATTGCTGGTTTTCTAGCGGACGTATATCTCTCGCGCGTCAGTAGTGGGGGATAAGGCGCCATATTTTGTTCGGTCTTCCCTTATCTCGGTGCTACATCTTCGAACTGGACGTCCCCGGCGGAGTAGAGGTCATCGGAGACTGCGGCAGGTTCGTCTGACTTCAGGCGCGACCAATCTGCTGCGTGGAACGGCACCGGGACTGGGCCATGGCCGTAGTTCCAGTGAGAGAAAAGCCCTTGCCTTGACCGAGCAGCAACCCGCGGAAGCCATCCCTAGCCGTTGTGATGGCCACGCCGAACTGTTCCTCGACCATGAGGATGTTGTCGGTATCGATGCCGCCACCAAGGGGATGGGGTGTAAGAAGACCCGCTGGTTCGTGGGTCTGGCGGGCCGCCGTCTGGTAAAACCAGTCGGCGGCCTGCCACGGCCGGGACCCCTGCTGCCTTGGGAGGCCTCGAGTGCGAAATGGCTGTTCCTCGCCCGCAATAGCGGAGGGGATCTAGAGAAGGTGCTCGAGCTGCATCGGGGACGGCCGGTCAAGCCCGCCTGCTAACCCCTGCTCGTAGGGGTACTCGAACAGCCACGTACGGCTCCTCCGTTACCCGGCGGCTACGGTCTCGGTGAGATTATCAGGTGTCATGTTCTCCAGATCCTGGGAGGTGCCGCGCAGGTAGCGCTCCATGGAGTCATCCATCGCGTTGATCCAGCGGGTGTGGTGCTGGATCGCCAGGGTACCGGTGACCACGGAACGGTGGAGCATATCGCGGTACCCGAGGATGTCATCGTGCTTGTGGTGCATCCAGTCCTTGAACAACTGGCAGACGGCGTCGAGATCAAAGGGCGGGTAATCTGTAGCTTCGATGAGTTCCCGCAGATAGTCCGTCTGGAAATCGGCTTCAGCGTCGTGATCGGACAGAGCGGCTTGGCGCTCGAGCCAGAGCTGGATGTCTGCGTCGCGTTCAGCGGGGGACGGGAGGTCGATCTTTCCGGTCATCACATCGCGGGCAAACCATGCCTGCGCGTCGAACATGTTGAACGTGTAGTACTGGTCTTGGGCACCCAGGTAGAACAGGTTTTCGTTCTGCTGCCACACCACGCCCTTGTAGAGGTTGCTGGGGTATAGCACGTTCGGCGACTTCAGCGACAGGTCGCTGGGCAGATACGGGTACTTGTGCTGGTACCCGGTGCAAAGCACGACGGCGTCAAAGTCATCGTGCGTGCCGTCACTAAAGTAGGCCGTGCGGCCCTGGAAGTGGGTGACCAGCGGGCGCTCCACGGTGTTCTCCGGCCAGTGATAATCCATTGGGGCCGTGCGGTAGCTGAGGGTGATGGACGCGGCGCCCATCTTGTGGGATTGCATGCCGATGTCCTCAGCGGAATAGCTGCTGCCGATCATGAGCAGCTTCTTGCCGTAAAAGCGCTCGGCACCGCGGAAATCATGGGCGTGCAGAACCTCGCCCGGGAAGGTTTTGATGCCCTTGAACTCGGGGATGGCCGGAACATGGAAGTGGCCGGTTGCCACCACCAGCTTGTCGAACACATGGGTCTCTGTGAGGTTGGTTTTGAGGTCCTCAACCGTCACCGTGAATTCCTGCTTGGCCTCGTTGTAGCTAGTGTGCCGGGCAACCGTATTGAACTTGACGTACTTGCGGACGTCTGACTTTTCCACGCGGCCCTTGATGTAGTCGAAGAGGACCTCGCGGGGCGGGAATGAGGAAATCGGACGGCCGAAGTGCTCGTCAAAGGAGTAGTCCGAGAACTCCAGGCACTCCTTGGGCCCGTTTGACCATAGGTGGCGGTACATGCTGGAGTGCACCGGCTCACCGTGCCCATCCAGCCCGATCCGCCAGCTGCTGTTCCACTGTCCGCCCCAGTCGTCCTGTTTTTCGAAGCACGTGATTTCGGGGATCGAGGCGCCCTTCTGACGTGCTGATTCAAACGCCCGCAGTTGTGCCAGTCCGCTGGGTCCGGCACCAATGATTCCGACTCGTAATACCATGGTGTTCTCCTCTACAAAGAAATCTTTTAGGTCGCCGGTATGCGGCGCTGTTAATTGGGCTATGTGTCTCAGTCCGGGTTCGGCCAGTGCAAAGCCCACGCCCGTACGTCGGGAAGCACTTAGAGAATGCGGGAGGGTGGCGCATTCCTTGCCAGCTCGCCCGGAGTGGTGCTCCCAGAACAGGAGATGGATCCGGCCCGCGGCCCTTCAGTCAGCCATCTCAGGTCCGAAAAGGTCCTACAACAAAGCGCCCTAGCCGGCGCGGGCCGCATCAGTACCGCTCGTTGGACGCCCGGTTCCATGCCGACGCCTGGGGGCGACGACATGGACACGGAACGCATGGTCGGGTCCTTACGGGGCGAAGGATCGGTGGCCGGTGAAGAACCCCAGAGCGTACTCAGGGGTCTCAAACTTGACCGTTGTGCCCTTGGGGAAGAACAGCACGTCGCGCTCTTTTGCGTGTGTGACTTCGCCCGTCGACTGGTCGGTAAGGATGAATTCACCCTGCACGACGACCTTCATCTCGTCGTAGGTGTACGTGTACACCAAGGGCTCGGAAGCCTTCAGTTCGAAGAATCCGGCGCTCATGACGGACCCCTCCGGATTGTGGAGGGAGTCGCCGATCGCAGCGACCGTTCCAGGTTCGTTCATGGACGGCAGCCCGATATAGCCGCCTTCCACCTTGTGGATGGATCCAGCTTTACTGAGTGTTCCTACGAGGGTGGTTTCCATGATTTCTCCTTTGAATGGGAAAGACCTGGTGGTCTGGATGCAGGCAGAACTGCCTTGAAGATCAAGTTAGTAGCCCTGTAGAGGCTCGGGATCATCACAAAGTCGATATTCTCTAGTTTCCTAAAGGCCTTTCAGGCGCAGGCACGAGCCTTGGTACTGTGACGCTTCTCACGTTTGCTCGTACAAAAAAGATGACATGAACAAGCGTGCAAGTCAATCGTTCAAGAAGACTTTTCCTCAAGCCGGCCAAGAGGGATGTTGGACCTTACCCATTTTTTCGGACGATTGACTTGAACGTATGTCCCTGTCAAAGTGGACAGCGGCGGGACCCAGATCGCGATGACGCGCTCTCCCCGGATTCACAGGAGCATTCCACATAGCAGATGACGCGCTGAAGAAAGGGGTCAAAAAATGGCCACTCCCACTCCCACCACCTCTCAGCCCCCGGCACCCAAGACAGGGGAAAAAATCGACTTTTGGCCAATGAAGTCCATGACGCCGATGAAGGATGAATGGCCACGATTGAACTGCAGGTTCATCAACGCCGATCCAGTAGGCAGCTGGGATGATTTCATACTCTCCGAGTGGGAACTGAGCTCCTGTGGCTGGGAAGACTTCCACCCCCACACCGAGACGAACTTCGTCCTGGAAGGCGAGCTCTACGTTGCCAGCGAAGGCAAGACTGTCATCTTGAGGCCGGGCGATTCGGCACGCGTAAACCCCGGACAGCTCGGCCGGTACTGGGCACCGGTCTACGCACGCATGGTCACCATCTACGGACCCAACCCCGAGGGCCTGGAGTCACACTCCTTCCGATACTTCGAAATCTAATACGCGCTACTGCTACACCCGCCTGCCGGCCGTCGGTGACCCACCCGTTGAGAAAACGGCCCTCCCTGTGCTCTGGTCGGCAAGCGTTATAACGAAGGGTTTTGCTCTGAGGTGGTGCCGTGCGGCCATTGGTTCGAACATGGGTGCACTCAGCCTTCTCCGGATGTTGTGCCGAGCACTGGTTCCGTCCATCCTCTGGGAACTCGCCCGGCCTCATCGCGGACGACGCCTGTGCATGCTTGCGGAGCGGGATCCGCCGGCGGCTTTCGCCAGCTTCCGCTGATGGCTGCATGCTTTGAAGGCTTCGCCCATGAACACGAGGTTCTGCGCGCTGGTCACGGCCGTGACCAGCAGCACGGCGTCACTGCCCAATTCTATTGAGAAGGCAGCGTCAGAGGCGTTACGCGGTAGTCGTTGGTATATGAGACTTCTAAACCACGGTTGATGAGCTGCTCAGTGGCACTGAGGAGTTTTACGGCATGGGGCAGGAGCGTGTCCTCTACTGCTGCAATGACTTAGAGGTTGGCCCATGCCGTTTCGAGCGCCTCGCAGGCCAGCTCCGCCATCACGACGGCATTTTCTTGCGGTGAAGCAGCCGGCAGTATTCGGCAGGACCTGACGTTATTGGCCACGAGCAGCAGCTATAAAAGGGAACCTGTTTCGGCGGGCGAGTAGCGGCGCATGTCAACCGTGGTCAGTCAGCTCCGCGCCGGGGGCCATGAGCGCGAGTCCGACAAGACCGGGCGCTCCACCTGCGCCGGAGATGGGTCGGGAGCTTAATTCCATGCCGATGACCAGGCAGTCGGTGTCTATTCAGCGCAGTTGTTCGGTCCTCATCCTCATCCACCCTGGATTGCCATCACGAGCTCGATGTCATCGCCCTCAGAAATCGAGGTGGTCGCCTGAGAAGGCAACCACGCCGCTGGCCACTTCAAATCGAGGCACCTCCGATGCCATTCCACTAAACTACAGCGTCGACGGCGAGACTGAGCCGGTCAACCCCATGCATAGCGTCCGCCGCCCTGACCAGGGTTAAGTGTGAGAATGCTTGGGGAAAGTTCCCGGCCATCCGCTTTTCGTTCGTTGCGTACTCTTCGCTAAGCAGACCGAGCTCGTTGGCAAGCCCTACGAGTTTATCCATAAGGATCTTAGCCTCGGCTTGTCTCCCTGTGCGCGCATATTGCTCCACGAGCCAGAAAGAGCAGGCGAGGAAGGGATGTTCACCCGGTTCCAGGCCGTCGACGCCGCTCTCTGTTCGATAGCGCAGCAGAAGGCCGTCGTCGGTAAGGAGTTCTTCTTCCAGCCGTGTGACTGTGCTCAGCATGTGCTTGTCGTTGTAGGGGAGAAAACCGACCTGTGGCATGACCAGTAGCGCCGCGTCTGTTTGCCTTCCGCCATATGTCTGCGTAAAGGAGTCAGTCCTTTGGTCGAATCCCTCGCGCATTATCTCTTCACGCAACCGCTCTCGGAGGTGCTCCCACTTCTCAACATTTCCTGGTAAACCGTGAATCCGTACCGCCCGGATCCCGCTGTTGAAGGCGGCCCACATCATTACTCGGGAGTGGGTGAAGTACTGCGCGTCGCCGCGCATCTCCCAGAGGCCGAAGTCCTTGTCGTCGAAGTGATTTTCGACGAACCCCAAAAGTGCCCGCTGAAGGGCCCAAGAGAAGTGGTCTTCTTTACCTCCGGCCATACGCAGTCTTTCCAATGCCACCATCACTTCGCCGACAACATCAGCCTGGAACTGCGATACTGCCGCATTTCCAACGCGCACAGGCTTAGAGTTCCCATAGCCGGGGAGGTGAGGGAGCTCCCGTTCAGGGAGATCGCGTTCTCCCCCAACGCCGTACATGATCTGCATCTGCTCGGGATCGCCGGCGAGTGCCCGAAGGAGCCAGTTGCGCCATTGAAGCGCCTCTGTTTCATAGCCGTGGGTCAGCATCGATTCCAGTGTCAGGGCCGCATCCCGCAACCAGCAGTATCGGTAGTCCCAGTTCCGTGATCCACCGAAATCCTCGGGGAGGGACGTCGTGGGCGCTGCAACAATCCCCCCCGTTTCACAATGCGTAAGTGCCCGGAGTACCAACAACGAACGTTTAACCGCACCCCCATAGACGCCATCTTGCCGGCAGTGGCTTCCCCAGCGGCTCCAATACTCAGTGGCTTCTTCAAGAGCGACATCAACGTTAGTCGCTGCTGGCAGGAGGCGGTGAGAGGGGAACCACTTTAACTCGAAATCAACCTGCTCGCCCTTCGAAATGAGGAACTTTCCCTCGTGCCCGTGCTGATGTGCTTGTGGGAGATGAGGTCCTCTCAGTGCGAGAGCATCCGGACCGGCCATGGCCAACAGGACCGGTGCCTCCGTCTGCGCATTGTCGCGTACACGACTCGTCCAAGGTAAGACCGTTGAATATCCTGGCCGGATCCGGAGTTCCTGGCGCATTTCAACGCTGCCTTCCAGCCCGGTAACACGGCGGACAAGGGACGAACCGTTATCCCCCAGCGGCATGAAATCGGTAACTAGGGCGTTTCCGCCACCAGTCTTCCAGATGGTCTGGAGGACGAATGTTGAGTCTATGTAATGTCGATCGACGACGACAGCGTCTGGCTCGCTGGGCGCCAAAAGCCAGCGGCCGTGGTCATCGGTGCCTAAGATGCTGCTAAACACGGAGGGCGAGTCGAAGCGCGGGAAACAGAGCCAGTCCACGCTGCCATCCCGGGATATGAGAGGCCCGGTTTGAAGATCCGCTAGCAATGCGTAGTCCTCTATGGGTGCAGCCATGCTCCACTCAATCACACCTTGTTCATCCAAGTTAGGCCCGTGGCTGTCCGACCTGATCGGCACCGAACCGCCAGACCATCAGATTCCTCATTTGGTATCTGGTTGAACCACCCCCGCACGCCACCCCGCGTTCGCTGTTCATCGTGGGAGCCCCTCTGCGGGGAAAGGCTGACCTGCCCCAGCCGTCGTACGTCGATTTACGAGGCTACCTATCCAAAGGGGTGGTTTAAACCATTCCAAATTAGCGTTTCCCCTGCCTGCAAATGACAGGAGGATAGATGCCAAGCCCACCTCCGGCGGGAGAGGAGAAGTAGTTCCCTTTCCAGCAATTCATGACCTAGCGAGAAAGACAGAACGACATGACACGAGAAGAAGCCTATGCAGGGTGCCCCTCGGATTCGTACGTGGAATTTTATGGCGGGCAATGGCTGGTAGTCCCATTTGCGCCCGTACAGCAGCCTGCCTTTTTCACGTGTCTGCCGGGCGAGGGCCGGGTCAGCGGCCGTTGATCGCTGAATCGACCAAACTCGACCTCGAAACGATGGGATAAGACCAGAGGGACGGGCGGGCGCAGTATTCCCTTGACCATTGACTACCGCTGCTCAATCGAGCGGCGGTCATTTCTACCACCCCGCCGGATGCTATACGGCGAGTAGCAGCAGAAAGGCAAATCCAGATGAGCATAACCTTCCAACCCAGCGAGCTTTTCGAAGGGGAGCTAGACGAGTCCCTACTCGGCCCGCCCCTCGCCGATGTACTAAGCGACGACATCCCGACGCGAATCACTATTCCCTTTACAAGCGATGACTCTCGCATTCTCTCTGGAGTCTGGGAAGCTGAACCAGGCCTTTCTCGGTGGGAGTTTTTGGAGCGCGGTGAGGTGATCCACGTCCTTGAAGGCCGAATGGTCATCACTGAGGATGGCGGTAAACCGGTCACTGTGGAGGCCGGAACTGCAGCCGTCTTTCCCATCGGGTGGCGAGGGACTTGGGAAATCCAAGAACGGATTAGAAAGTTCTTTGTAATTTTTGTGCCCTGACACAGAACCCTGCCGCTCCGGGCCCGGGGGCGCACCCCGGGCCCGACAGAGGATCATGAGCGGGCTTTGCTAAGAACAACGAACAACACGACATCAGCCTGCAAAACCCGCCGTACGGGTAAAAGACTTCGTAACAACTCTGACCAACCAGATCACAGGGGGGATACTCGCCTCCGATAGGCAGGCGCCGAGGGCCAGCGACCAACACCTAGCCCTCAATTGGTGCAGTCCTGTTCCACTCCGCGACCTGCTTAACGTCAGCGGTGGAGAAGGAACTAACTCCGGGACCGCCACCCGGGCTCTAACTTCACAGTAGTAAGGGCGCTGCTCGGTCGAGTAGCTGCCGACACCGCCAGCCGGAGACGGTGTCGGCGAGTAGCAGCAGAAGGGTAAATTCAAATGAGTATGACCTCCCAACCGAGTGAGCTCTCCGAAGGGAGGCTGGACTTATCCCTCGGTGACGGCGAGAACGCTGCGCTGAACCGGAGTGTCGCAAGAGATACTGTCCCGAGCTTCAGCTCGTCAGACGGCCCAGATGCCACCCCAGAAACCGGTGAAAGTGAGCCGCTCAAGTCAGCACTGGCCCAACGTTATGGTGCTGTGCTCTCCGATCTCGACGGCGTGGTCTACGCAGGTGCGTCGGCAATCCCCGGAGCCACCGAAGCGCTAGAAAAGCTCGAAGACATTGGCGTCGCACTGGCCTACGTAACCAACAACGCGTCCCGGTCCTCAGCCGAGGTAGCTGCCCACCTCCGGGCACTGGGAGCGCCGGCAACAGCTGAGCAGGTTTTTGGTTCCGCACTCGCAGGTGCGGAACTGCTGGCCGAGCAGGTGCCTCCAGGAGCCACGGTACTCATCACCGGCAGCGCTGTTCTTGCCCGGCATGTCGCGGAACAGGGCTTGGTCCCCGTGACCACTGCCGACCCCATTCCGGATGCGGTGATACAGGGTTTCGAGCCCACGCTCGGCTGGAAAGACCTGGCAGAAGCCGCGTTTGCGGTGGCGGGGGGCGCCGTCTGGGTAGCCACGAACACGGACATGTCCTTTCCTCAGGCTCGCGGAATCGCACCCGGGAACGGCACTCTCGTTGCCGCAGTGAGTGCCGCCACCGGCAAAGCCCCAATAGTTGCAGGCAAGCCCGAGGCGCAACTATTCATGACGGCGGCGAATCACCTTGGCGTCCACGCGGCGCTGGTGGTCGGTGACCGACTTGACACAGATATCCTCGGCGGGAACCGCGCCGGTATGGCCACTGCACTGGTGCTCACCGGGGTAGACACGGCGGAGAACGCCCTGGCCGCCGTGACCGACGAGCGTCCCATGTATCTGTTCTCAGACCTGGGCCAGCTGCATCAGCCGTACCCCGACATTACCGAGAAGGATGGTGTGTACACCTCCGGCGGATCGCGCGCGAACGTTGAAGATGGCGTCGTCATAATGGGCGGTCCACGCGAGGATGTGGACACGTGGCGGGCAGGCTGTGCCGCTTGGTGGGCGGCATCACCCCGTCAACACACAGCAAGTCTGCCGCCGCTACGTTTTCTTGACGAGGAATAGGCCAGTGAAAAGTGAAGCCTTAGGGAGGCCCTCGGCCTCGGCCAGGGTCAAATAACGCCTCTGGGGTAATTTCACCCTGGCGGCAACGATTTATCAGTCTTAAGTCTTTGGCGAAGGCGCCCTGGATTGAAGGGCTACATTCCTCCATTGCGGGACCAACTAATTTGGGAGTTTTAATGTCAGCACACATCGGTGTCACCGGCCTTGCGGTGATGGGGGCCAACCTCGCCCGCAACCTGGCCCGGAACGGCTTCACCGTTGCCCTGCACAACCGGTCCGTCGAGAAGACCGACGCCCTGCTGGAGAAACACGGCACGGACGGCGACTTCATCCGCACGGAGACCCTGCAGGAGCTCGTCGACTCGCTGGAGAAGCCGCGCCGCGTGCTGATCATGGTCAAGGCCGGCAAGCCGGTCGACTCCGTGATCGAACAGCTCGAACCGCTGCTGGAAGCCGGCGACATCATCATCGATGCCGGCAACTCCCACTATGAGGACACCCGCCGCCGCGAAGCCGCGCTTGCCAAGAAGGACCTGCACTTCGTTGGCATCGGTGTCTCCGGCGGTGAAGAGGGGGCCCTCAACGGCCCCTCGATCATGCCTGGTGGTTCCAAGGAGTCCTATGACGCCCTCGGCCCGCTGCTGGAAAAGATCGCCGCGCACGTCGACGGCAAGCCGTGCTGCGCCTGGATCGGCACCGACGGCGCCGGCCACTTCGTCAAGATGGTCCACAACGGCATCGAATACGCCGACATGCAGGTGATCGGCGAGGCCTTTGACCTGCTGCGCTCCGGCGCCGGCATCGAACCGGCCGAGCAGGCCAAGATCTTCGCAGAGTGGAACAAGGGCGACCTCGCCTCCTTCCTGATCGAGATCTCCGCCGAGGTCCTTGGCCACGTGGACGCTAAGACCGGCAAGCCGTTCGTCGACGTCGTCGTGGACGCCGCGGGCCAGAAGGGCACCGGCCGCTGGACCGTCATCTCCGCCCTCGAGCTGGGCTCCCCGGTCTCGGGCATCGCCGAATCGGTCTTCGCCCGGGCACTGTCCTCACAGACGGAACAGCGGAAGCTGGCCCAGGAGCTGCTGGCCGGCGGCGAAGCCGACGTCGAGGTCCCCGAGAGCTTTGTCGAGGATGTCCGCCAGGCGCTGTACGCCTCCAAGCTGGTCTCCTACGCCCAGGGGCTGGACATGCTCACCTCCGCTGCCGCGGAATACGGCTGGGACCTGAAGCTGGACGAGATCGCCTCGCTCTGGCGCGGCGGGTGCATTATCCGTGCCGAACTGCTCAAGGAGATCACCAAGGCCTACGCCGCGGCGGAGAAGCCGGCGAACCTGCTGTTCGCCCCGGCCTTCACCAAGGCGATCGCCGACGTCCTCCCGGCCTGGCGCCGGGTCGTCGCCACCGCGGTCCAGCTCGGCATCCCGGTTCCGGTGTTCTCCTCCTCGCTGGCCTACTACGACGGCCTCCGGCGCAAACGCCTCCCGGCTGCCGTGATCCAGGGCCAGCGTGACCTGTTCGGCGCACACACTTACGGCCGTGTCGACTCCGATGGTACGTTCCACACCCTCTGGGGCGAGGACAAGTCCGAAATCGAGGCCGTGGACACCCACTAGGCCTTCAAGACAGGATTCGCGATGCTAATGGCGTTCGCAAGTTGACAAAGGAATTCTGCGCCGAGGCGGGTCTTCCGGGTTCACCACCTGCCCGGCGGCAGTTGTATCTACGTCCTTTCGAGAGAAGAGCGGAAATGCGCACTGGTGCCGCAGCTTCTAACTTTGCGCAACAGCTTGTTGCGCCACATTCTGAAGTGGCCCAGCAGGTCGCCAAAGACCCCTACAACTTCGAATTCCTCGGCTGTCCGGTGAAGCCGCCGAACGCGACCTGTGGGATACCCAGCCAAGCTTAGCGAAGTCCAGCGCGCGTTCCCGGACGATGGCGCTCACCCGCACCACAGGTGGAGCCCACAGAAGCCAATATTCATTCCCAGTACCTGAATCTCACATGGTTCGTGAGCGGGATAGATGAGTGCCGAAACGCCGCCGGTGCAGCACTCCGCTATAGGACAAAGAGCAGCGAGGATTCCAGGGTGGACCTCAGTCACGGAGGACTAGCACGATGAGAATTGTCATCACCAAGCTGGACCGTCGGGAATGGGAGATAGATGAATTCAGCTGACAGTCTGACGAAATGTAAGAACTCAATGGCAGCTTCCTTGCTTGTATGGCCTGTGAGGGTCCCGCATACTTCAAGAAAGCTTCACCCAAGCGAAGAGCTACCTTCGCCGCCCGCCACAAACCAAGCTGCGCTACAAAGCGGGTTGCCTGGAGCGCATTTACATACCTCATCATCTGAACATCCGTCACCCAGTAACGCTCCAGACCTGCTGGGCTGGTGATTCGCGTGGAGCCCGTCGACCGCGAGCCTAGAAATTGGCGTCAGTTTAAGTAACCTTCAGTGAAGTGGTGTCCGCTATCGGCCTGCCGGAATGACTCACAGACTCCGGCAGTGACAGACTTCGGTCTTCATGCTGCAAGGGCCAGCTCTAGGGCTGCTTAACGAACTCGACAGGGTCGAAAACGAGGTCACCGGAGTGCCACTTGATGGCCTGGGCCACGCCGTCAGCGATCCGATGGAGGGATGCGGCGATGCTTGAGGGAAGAACGGACAAAGTGTTTTTCTGTCGCATGACGAATGGTGTGGATCTCAGACCAGGTTGTCCATGCGACGGAGAGCGGAATCGAGGCAAGCAAGTCCTCGTAGTCTTCAGCGGTCATTCCGGCGCGGGCGCACAGGGCCTCCAGACCTAAGGCAACACCGGCGTCGACTTCGTGGCGGCCACTCTTGGCGAGCCTGATGGGCGGGGGAGTCGTTAGGATCAGCAGGAGCAGGGGGCGCGGCCGCCGCTGTGCGCCTGCAGGCACAGCAGCTCCCGAGGATGTTGTTCGACGTTGAACGAGGCGCCTTTCTTGAAGCCTTTTGCCTCAACCAACAGTTGGACCGATGGGCCGGTCACCCAGACGTCCGGCTGTACGTCTATGTCAAGGGCAGGCAATAGGAGACTGCCGGGCAGCACGTCCAGGTCGGAGTCTTCAACCTCATTGGCTGCGGCAAGTCGGGTTTGCTCCGTGCCGTGGGCGCACCGCAGGATTTCCCCGAGGAACAGGTTCCGCGGGAGGTTGGTTAGACCCTGAAAAACCTCTGCCGTCAGGGGGCTTTCCATGCCCCGACCGCCGTCTCGGTACCGGTTCACGTTCCGGCCCTCCCACGACACCTCCTGCAGTAGCCGGCTGATGACTGAGGGTTTGTGATTGGGCTCCATTCCCACACAGTACTGCGCACCACTAGGCGCGATTGGTTGTGAGGTCGTTGGCAAATACTTCGGTCTCAAGTCATCGTTGGACCGGCCTCGGTATGAAAGCCCGGACCAACCTCGTCCCTAGCGGGTCAAGTCCATTTGCGTGGTGTAGCGGGGTTGTTGCGTGATTCTTGGGGTGGTTAGGCGCTGAGCGCCAGTTCGGGGTTGGTGTCCTCCTGTTCGGTGCTGGCCGCGGGCGTGGTCCCGACGGTTTGTGATTGTTGGATGAGCTCGAGGCTGAGGTAGCGGCGGGCTTCGATCCATTCATCGTGTTGTTCGGCCAGCACGGCGCCGACGAGCCGGATCAGGGCGGTGCGGTCGGGGAAGATCCCGACGACGTCGGTGCGGCGCCGGATTTCCCGGTTGAGGCGTTCCTGCGGGTTGTTGGACCAGATCTGACGCCAGAGGCCTTTCGGAAAGGGCGTGAACGCGAGGATGTCCTCGCGGGCGGCTTCGAGGTGGTCCGCGACGCGGGGCAGCTTTTCAGCCAGGGCATCCAGGACCCGGTCGAACTGGGCGTGGACGCCGGCGGCGTCGGGCTGGTCGTAGACCGAGTGGAGCACGGTTTTCACCCACGGCCAGGACGCTTTCGGGGTAGCCGCCATGAGGTTCGCCGCGTAGTGGGTGTTATGCCGACGTCGGCATAACACCCATTATGCCGATGTCCGGATTATGCCGATGTCGCCGGTGGTGCCCTTATTCCGTGCGGGTTGCGTGGAATTGATGTCGGCATAATCAGAGCGTGCCGAGCCAGGCGAGGATGTCGTCGGGGGGACGATATCTGCCCCGGGCGCTTTTCAGCGGCCGAGTGCGGTCGATGGCATCTTCCTTCACTTTCAGGTCCGCGACGATGTAGATCTGGGTGGTGTCGACCTGCTCGTGGCCGAGCCATAACGCGATGACGCTGGTGTCGACTCCTGCATGGAGAAGTCGCATCGCGGTCGTGTGCCGCAGGACATGGGCAGAGACGTGTTTGTCAGCCAGGCTCGGACAACTCTCAGTTGCGGTGCGGGTATGGATGGTGATGCGGTGTTCGATAGCGTCGCGACTGAGGGGCTGGCCGACTCGGGTGGGAAACAACACGGTGATGCCAGTGGGCCTCTGTTCCCTTTCCCAGTCGCGCAGGGTGATAACCGTTTTCGCGGTGAGCGGGGTGATGCGTTCTTTGCGTCCTTTGCCTCGGCAGGACAGGTGCGCTCCGACGCCCAGATGGACATCGCTAATGGTGAGGCCGATGAGTTCCGAGACTCGTAGTCCGGTCTGTAAGGCAACAACGAGGAACGTGTAGTCGCGGCGCCCGGTCCAGGTGCTGCGATCCGGTGCTGCCAACAGTGCTTCGCATTCACGGTCCTCGAGGTAGTCGACGAGGTGACGGTCGATGCGTTGGGGCGGGATCGCCAACACTCGCGCGATGCTGGCAGCATGTTCGGGATGGTGCAGGGCCGCGTAGCGGAAGAGGCTATGGATCGCGCTGAGTCGGGTGTTGCGGGTCCGGGTGCAATTACCGCGGACTTTCTGCAGGTGGTCGAGGAATGCGGTGATTTCTGGGGCATCGAGCTGGTCCCACCGCAGTGACGATGCCGGGACTTTATGGGTGGCGGCAGTGAAGACAAGAAGCAGCCTCAGGGTGTCGCGGTAAGCGGCGATGGTGTGGCTGCTGGCATCCTTTTGCCGTGTCAGGCGATCCGTGAAGAACGACTGCAACGTGGCGTTAATGGCAGTCATGACCGCTCCTCGTAGGCGGCCAGGCGGTCTGCGGCTGCGGCCATGAGTTCGGGTGCGGCGGAGAGATACCAATACGTTGCCGCGGGATCGGTGTGCCCCAAATAGGTCGAGATCAGAGCCAGCTGTGCCTGACCGTCACCGCCAGCCGTGTAGGCATCGAGCATCGAAGCGACTGCGAACGAGTGCCGCAGGTCGTGGATCCGTGGTCGGCATTTGCCTGACCGTGCCGATAGTCCCGCCTCAACCACCATCCGTTGGAAGGCGTGGTGAACATTGCAATACAACAGCCGGGTGCCGGCCAGTGAGAGGAACAATGCCGGGCAATCACTTGCCGGCTGCCATCGGGCGCGGTCGGCGCGATACTTTTCAAGCGCAGCGATGGCGGTGGGATGCAGCAGCACCTCCCGGGTCTTGCCGAATTTAGGGTTACGTCCCGTGGAGTGGTGTAGATCTCCGCAGTTGCGCGTTGCTCCGGCGACGTAGTGAGCCATCGTGCGATGGTCAGTGAGTACCGATCAA
>NZ_JBEPPA010000022.1:0-35991 GCF_040547075.1 Arthrobacter sp. UYCu512 | reverse complement strand
TGGAAGTGTAGGAGAGTAACCGGTCGTTCCACATTCGCTCACATGATTCTTAGCACTGCGGTGAGTCAGACCATTGTCCGGAAACCGATCCACAATCGGGCGCGCGGTTGCCCGCCCCGGCAAACCCAATTTGGGCCCGTCACAGAAACTCACCGGTGAGTCTGCCGTGCAGAGCGGCTCAAGGCAAAGCCCGCCGCCGCCGCGACGACGACCCCTGTGAGGAAGGCCTGTACGGCTCCGATGGACTCCCACAGGAGCGCCCAAGGCACAAAGCCTGCGACGAAAACGATGATGGATCTGACAACTCTGTTCTTGGTCCCCATCGTTGAACGGTACCAGCGGCTGTTTTAGCCCTGTCTTTGATTGTGACTCTCAGCAATGGGGTTCGGCGTTTTCGACCGACACCGACAAGCGCTATTCCTTGCATGTTGCAACCTCATAAAGGGATCGGCTTGCGGGCGCTGGTGCGACACCGGGCGATCACAGAATGCCGCCACGAACCGTCCGTTAGGGTAGCGGTCATGACAAAAGGAGCAATCAGGGTCCGGGCGGCGACGGTCGACGACAAATCGATCCTGGCTGCAGCGGCCTTCCAGGCTATGAACGGGAACGGAACCGCCCGCTTCACGCAAGAAGGGTTCAAGACTAACCCCAGTCTGTCGCGCTACCTTGCCGGTTGGCCCCAGGTCGGTGACTTCGGCGTCGTAGCCGAGACAGATGACGGTACTCCCATCGGGAGCATGGTGTCGGAACTTCACCCCTGACAATGCCGGATACGGCTTTGTAGCGGAGGATATCCCGGAACTCACCATTGGCGTTCTGCCGGACTACCGTGGGAACGGAGCCGGTACGGCTCTCATGGCAGGCCCTATCGAGGTCGGACGGTCGCACGGTGTACCGGCCGTCAGCCTCAGCGTCGAGGACGGGAATCGAGCAAGGTTACTCTACGAGCGGATGGGCTTCTCCAAAGTCGGATGTAACGGCGGTTCGGATACGCTGCTCCACAAGTTTGGAAATCTGTCCTGACTGCTGCGCACCCCAAGAGTGGGAGTGCGTCCCGCTGAACCACCCTTGGGTTCTCGCGGTGATTGCAGCACTTAGCGGATGGGTGTTGTTATGGCGGGGTATTCAATTCATTTGAGGCCTGATCTCTTGCAGGTTTTTTGGGCCGGGATGCAGGCGGGTGATTTCATCACCGATGCCGTGGTTCCGATCAATACGAGCCGGCGTACCGGGCGTAGGGTCTTGGCCGAGGCCGGTGGTGTCAGGCCCCGGCGGGGCCGTGATCTGAAGGGCCGTTGCCTGACCTTCGCCCAGCGCGAGGAGATCGCAATACTGCGCGCCCAGGGACAATCTCTGCGGCAGATCGGAGCCGTGGTCGGCAGAGCGGCCTCCACGGTTTCCAGGGAGTTGCGGCGCAACTCGGTGGCAGGAATGCCCTACCGGGGGACCTCAGCGCACGCACTGGCCTATGAGCGGGCCTCGCGTCCGAAACCAGCGAAACTGCACACGAACACCGTGCTGCGTGCGAAGGTGGAAGATGACCTGAAAAAGAAGTACTCACCCGAGCAGATCGCAGGACGACTCCGGGTTGAGTTCCCCGATGAGCCGGAGATGAGGGTGTCACCCGAGACGATCTACCAGTCCCTTTACCTCCAGTCCCGCGGGGCGCTGAAGCGCGATCTGACCGCGTGCCTGCGCACCGGGCGGGCGGTCATGCAGCCCTGCCGCAAGGCCGGCCAGCGGAAGAACCGGATCCCCGGAATGATCAACATTTCCGAACGTCCCCCCGAAATTCAGGACCGGGCCGTGCCCGGGCATTGGGAATCTCAATGCTGTTGTCAAGCAGCCTGGACGCAAATGGTGGGGGCCGTCTCACTCACGGTATTCGGTGTGGTCGCGGAGCATGGCCCAGATGACGTTGATGCGGCGTCGGGCGAGTGCGATGAGCGCCTGTTTGTGGGACTTTCCCTCGTCGCGTTTCCGGTCGTAGTAGGTTCTGGAGGCGGGGCTGTTTTTCAGGCTTGAGAGCGCGGCGAGGTAACAGGTTCGGAGGAGTCTGCGGTTGAAGCGGCGCGGCCGGTGCAAGTTTCCGCTGATCCGTCCCGAATCACGTGGGACCGGAGCCAGGCCGGCGACGCTGGCGAGCCGGTCTACAGAGTCGAATCCGTCCAGGTTGCCGCCGATGTTCGCGAGAAAGGTTGCGGCGAGTACAGGTCCGAATCCTGGCATACTCAGCAAAACATCGGCGCTGTCGTGCTGCCCGAAGAGATCCGTGATCTGGGCATCAACATCGGCGATCTCTACATCGGTTGCGTGGATCTGCTCGGCCAGCCGGACCACGAGGGCCGAGCCCATGGACTGGGCTCGCAGGACGGTGGACTGGGCATTCGCGGCGGCTACGGCTTTTTCAGCCATCTTGGCGCTATTCCGACAGCCGCGTTTCCTGAGCCATCCGGCGAGTCGGGCCAGTCCCATCCGGCGGATACCCTCAGGGGTCTGGTAGCCGCTCAGAAGGGTCAGAGGAGCCTTCTTGGAGTAGTCGAAGGCCCGCTCGAGTGCGGGGAAGTATTCCAACAAGGTGGCCCGGAGCCGGTTGATCGCCCGGACACGGTCACAGACCAAATCGGTGCGGCGGGCAGTGAGCATCCGCAGGTCCACACTGATCTGGTCCGCACTGCGAACGGGTTGCAGGTCGGTGCGCATGCGTGCCTGATCCGCGATGATCCTGGCATCTTTCGCGTCGGTCTTTCCATCCCCACGATACGTCGCTGCGGCGTGATGCACGATCCGCCCAGGGATATAGAGCAGGTGCTGAGCGTGTGCTGCCAGCAGCTCTATCAGGAGCGCTGCGCCGCCGGCGTTTAGATCCGTAGCCCAGCAGATCTCACCACCGGCCGCGCTCTCCGCGACCGCGGCGATGAGCTCGAGCAGCGCGGTTTCGTCATTCTCAACCCGTCTCGACAGCAGCACCGTCCCGGACTGATCGATCACAACGCAATGATGGGCGCTCTTGCCCGAGTCGATTCCTGCCCACACGTCCGGCATGTCTTTCGGTCCCTTCGATCAGCTCCAATTTGTTGGTCCCTGTCGATAACCACGCCGGCACGTCCTTACCCAACGATCAATGTCGTAAGTCTCAATCAGCGGTCGAGTCATCGGCGGGCAGCGGGCGGCCATTCCCAGTGAGCCGTCCAAGCGGCAGGGAGATCTGGGCCATACCCGCCACCCGAGGGTGATCCAAACACTACGACAGCTCCGAAATCACCCACAACAAAATCGTAAGGAGGGCGATCTCATCATCGGCAAAGGGAATCAGTCCGCGATTGGAACGCTGGTCGAGCGGACCACTAATTACACGATGCTCGTACACCTGCCGGACGGGTACAAGGCCGAGCAGATGCGTGATGCACTGACCGCGAAAATCAAGACACTCCCCGAGTCGCTGCGGCATTCCCTGACCTGGGACCAAGGCATCGAGATGCAGGACTGGAAAACCGCGAAGATCGACACCGGCCTCGACATCTACTTCTGCGACCCACACTCGCCCTGGCAGCGCGGCATCAACGAAAACACCAACGGCCTGCTGCGCCAATATTTCCCCAAGGGCACCGACCTGAGCATCCACAGCCCCGCAGACCTCGACTGGGTTGCCCAGGAACTCAACGACCGACCGCGCAAAAGACTAGAGTTCAAGAAACCGATCGAACTGATCGAAAACCTCCTGTTGCAATGACCGCCTGAATCCGCCGATCCCTCACCGGACATCTCTCACTCGTCCTTCTCAGCTTCAGCATGACTGTGCAATGAGGGGGTCGGCCCGCCCGTCTGCTCCGGCACGTCGAGGGGCTAGGAGGGGACGATCGAGGCCTCTTCCACGGATAGGAGTCGGGCGTAGTTCAAGCACATGCTGAGGCTTTCGTTTGCAGGGACACGGGCACCGTTCAGGGAAACCGACACACCCTCGGACAGAGGCGAACTATCGGGAAGAACCAGCGACTCACCATCGAATTTTGTGCCTTCTGGAAAAACCAATGTGTAGTCATCACCGTCTTCGGCGCGGACGATAAAGCAACCAGCTCCGTCATTGCCGAGGCGTCCGGTGAGCTGTGCTTTTTCTCTCGGAGCGGACGACGGGCCAGAATGAACCACGGCCTTTTTGCCGCCATCACTGAGAAGTAACTCGGTTGGCAACTCCTGCTTCACCGAAGGAGAGACGCTGACAGTGGGAGATTCTTGGGCTGCCGCGGCGCAGGAGGCCAAGGAGAGAGCAATGACGCTCAAAGCGCCGAAGGAAAGTGCGTTCTTCATTTCTGTCCCCAATCAGAATTGTTGTGTTGCCTTAGCCTAAAGCTGTGGCGGAAACCGGGCATCAACTCGACTCTTACTGAAACGAAATTGGTAACAGGTTGTCTGTTGGAACATCTCTTCCGGTGTGATGCTGGGACGAGCAGCCAGTTGGAGCTTGAGGTCAGACGGTCAGCTTCTGCCTAGCGGACGCGAGCCTGGGCAGCGACGACGACCTCTAGCCACAGCCGCCCTGTAGAGGATCCCCTTACGGACATGCAGTGGCTGTGCAGACGGCTTTGGAAATTTTGTGCAGACGACTTCGGAAAATCACAGCGGCAACCGGATCCGCATCAATACGGGAATGCACGTTTACCCCGCACGGTAAGCATGCACGCTGAACGGGGGTCAACTGCAACTACCTGACTCCTACCGCTTGACAAGACATAGAAGCATCTACTTCACCCTCTGGATGGTCGCCCCCTCCGGGGAACTTGCCGGGACCCGCCCCGTCGACCGCCTGAAAGGCGGCCCCGCTCCCCTGCTCCGCGCGCTGGAATCCTTCCGCTGTCATTAGATTTGGCCCTTGGCCTCACCCGTAGGGTGCGTACCGTTGGCCCATGGGACTCATCTACGGCCCCGACCTGGCAGCCCTCACGCTGGCTCGCGGCGGAAGAATCCCAAGGACACGGCGCCCTGGAGGTAAACATGCGCGACTATCTAATCGGCCCGAGACGACGCAACGGCGTCGCATACCTGCAAATGGTGGCCATCACTTGCTCGACCAGCAGCTCATGAGCAATCGCGGTATTGCATTCATCCTCGAATGTGACTAGAGTCACCGGAGTCAGGGTAAGAATTGGAGACCTCCTGTTGGAGGTTCTAATCTGCCCTTTTTTTGTACCCAGAAACGGCCTCTAACATAAGGGTTTCCCGACAGAGAGGTCGGCCAATTGAGTAATTTTGTACTTCGCGGCGTGCAGGACGTTGTTTCCTATATCGATGAACGCCCCAAGATCTCCGGCCGCGCCGGATTGATCTGGTGGCTGGCTCTTGGAGGCTTGTTTCTCGACGCATTTTCCAACTCGGCATTGAGCGCTGGACTTGGACCGATGACAAAGGACCTTCAGTTGAGCGCCACCCAAGTGGCTGTCCTCACATCACTGGCGTCCTGGGTGGCGATTGCGTTCAATCCGATCGGCGGCTGGATGGCAGACAGATGGGGCCGCATCCCACCGCTCATTTTTGCCAAGGTTCTGGCGCTCGTTGGTGCCGGTCTGGCCGCGTTTGCCCCCAGCTTTGAGATGGTACTGGCGGGCCGGTTCTTCGTCGGCGCCGCCTACGGAATCGACTTCGCTATCGCCATGGCTCTGCTGGCCGAATTCACTCCGGCTAAGTTCAGAAGCCGCCTTAACACCTGGCAGGGGATCTGGTACACGGCAGTCTGCTCCAACCTGCTGCTCGCGATCCTCTTCTACAACATGGGCACCGGGGCCTCCATCTGGCGCTACGCAGTAGGTTCCGCGGGAGTCGTGGCCCTAATCATGTTTGTCGCCCAGTTTCGCTACCTAGTGGAAAGCCCCACGTGGGCGGCCCGTAAAGGGCTTCTGGAACGCGCCGCCGCGTCCATGACAAAGATCTACGGCCATCCCTTCACGGCCGCTGCGGAAGAGGACCGCACACCCATCCTGAACCAGGCCACCCGCGGCATAGCGAACGTCGCATTGATCTTCAGAGGCAGCTATCGACAGCGCACCATTCTGGCCGGAACGGTCCAGATGGCCCAATCCATCCAGTACTTCGCAGTCGGCTGGTACCTGCCAATCATCAGCTTGACACTGTTCGGGCAGGATTTCGTCGTGGCAACACTCGGCGCCCTGGTCTTCAACCTCTTCGGCATCGTGGGAGGCTTCCTCTCACCGAAAATCGGGAAATACTTTGGCCTCCGCAAAGCCTCAGCCCTCGGGTTCGGCGCAGTGTTTGTCATGCTGGTGATCATGGGCCTGTTCTATCAGAGCATGCCGATATACCTCGCCTTCCTCGTGCCCTCACTGTTCATCCTGTTCCATTCCGGAGGGCCCGGGGCCAACGGCAAGAGTCTGTCGACGCTCTCCTTCCGCAGCGAGCTGCGTGCTGGCGCCAACGGCGTCATTGGGGCGATTGGAAGCATGGGCGCCGCCCTGGGCCTGTTGGTTTTTCCCCTGTTGAAGGAGGGCTTGGGCCTAGGCCCGACCTTCTTGATTCTCTCTGCCGTTCCGCTGACCGCCTGCATCGTCTGCTCCGTAATTAAGTGGGATCCGACCCGGGCTCTCCTGAGCCCCGACGAAGAGCTGGACGCCCCGCAATTCAAGAGCGACGTCGCCCGCGTCGCGGTCCCCACGCCCTAACCCGAGGGAGCGAGCTCATGACCATTCCGGCCATCCTGGCAATAGATGAAGGAACAACGGGCACACGTGCGGCATGGGTCACGGCCGACGGGGGCGTGCACTCCCTCGAGTACCGCCACCTCACCGTTTCCAGCCCACGGGCAGGTGTTGTGGAGCAGGACGCAAATGAAATCCTGGCGAAGACCCTGGATGCCTGCCGCGCCGTGGTCGCCCGCGCCGAAAAGGCGGGCGTCCAGATCCAGGCTGTAGCCATAGCCACCCAGCGCTCGACGGCGGTGCTGTGGGACAGGCGCAGCGGCCGCGCGCTGGTGCCCGCCATGGTCTGGCAGGACAGCCGCTATGCCGAAGAGCTCGCCGCGCTGGGTAGCCTCTGGAACGAACGGCTCGTGGCTGCGGTGGGGCGGCCCACAGGCGTGCGCTCACCGTACCTTTGGGCCGCGCACCACCTCCGGGAAACCCCGGAGGTGGCCGCGGCCCACAGGGAAGGGCGGCTTGGCTTCGGAACGGTCGAAACCTGGCTCCTATGGAACATCACCATCGAGCACAGCTACTTGGCGACGGCCACCAACGTCACATCGGCGGGCGCCTACGTGCTGGCCGAACATGCCTACGAAACGGCGTGGATTCAGGCGCTGGGCTTCCCACTGGATCTGCTACCGGAACTTCGACAGGACGTTGACGCGCTGGGCCACACCGATGCGGCGAAGCTCGGCATCTCGGTGCCGATATTGGCCGCCATGGGGGACCAACATGCCGGCACCGTCGGACTCGGATGCATCAACTCTGGCCAGGCAATGTGCGTTCACGGTACCGGCAGCTTCGTTGACCTCGTCACCGGAGACATCCCGCCCCAAAAGCCTGGCCTGTACCCCGGGACTCTGACCTTAACGGGCTGGCGCCGGCAGCATCGGACTGTGTATGCGGTGGAAACCTTCACGGCCACCACCGGATCTGCGCTCGATTGGGTCTGCGAAACGCTGGGCTGGTTCAGCTCCGCCAAGAAGGTCAGCGAGCTTGCCGGCACTGTGGATGGCTCCGGCGGCATCATGTTTGTTCCTGCCTTGACCGGAATCAGGACGCCCGTCGTGGAGCCCAAGGCACGCGCTTCTCTGACCGGGTTTTCGCTGTCGAGCACCAGGGCCGAAGTGGCCTATGCCGTACTGGAAGGCATCGCTCAATCCGTAGCCAGCAGCACGGAAGCCAACGCGGAAGTCGCAGGGATAGAAGTCAGTGAGATCGTTGTCGGCGGGGGCATGTCCGGCAGCGACCCGCTCATTCAGATGCAGGCCGACCTGACAGGGATCCCGATGCGCCGCCTGCCAGGGTCGGAGGCGGCAAGCCTGCGCGGAGCCGCTTTCATGGCGGGCGCCGACGGTCTGCTGTGGGACTCGCTGCCCGGGGCCGTCTCAGTGCTGGGCCAAGGCGAGATCTTTCACCCCCGCCTCTCCGAGGACCGCAGGATGGATCGTCGCGCCGAGTGGGCCGCCCGCATTTCCGCCGAACTTGAAATGGTGCGGAACTAGGCGACCACAGCCTCAATCCGCTTCACAGACCGCACCGCCGAGCGATCGCACGGATCACCTGGCGCACCTAGAGAGACACGAATAATGATTTCCATGCCTTCACGCAAGCCCCGGGCGGAACGCGCCCACATGGTCTCCGACACGCCGCTGAGAATGGAACGGGCCGAACAAATAGACAGCCTTGACGGCGGACGCTTTGACATCATCGTAGTTGGCGGCGGCGTCACCGGCGCCTACACCGCGATGGACGCGGCCCAACGCGGGTACCGAGTGGCCCTGCTGGAGAAAGACGACTTCGCCTCCGGGACCTCTTCCAAGTCCTCCAAGATGATCCATGGGGGTCTGCGCTATATCGAACAAGGTAACCTGCCCCTTGTTCGCCACTCATTGTTGGAGCGTCAGCGCCTCCGCAAAAACGCCCAGCACCTGGTCCAGCGCCTGCCCTTCCTCTTTCCGATCCTCTCCCAGAACGGGGTCCTTGACCGCCGTCTGGCGGCCGGATTCGAAAGCCTGCTGTGGACGTACGACCTGGCCGGCGGGTGGCGCGAAGGTGTGCTCCACCAGAAGCTGACCAAGAACGAGGTTCTCTCCCATTGCCCCACCTTCAAGGCGGAGCATCTGGAGTCGGGTCTCATGTACTACGATGCACGGGCCGACGACGCCCGGCTCACCTTAGCCCTCGCCCGAACTGCAGCTTTCCACGGCGCCACCGTTCTCAACGGCGCCAAGGTCAGCGAGGTGACTCGGAACGGAGACAAGGTCAGCGGCGTCATCGTCGAAGTCGGTGGCCGGGAAATCCGTGCCGAGGCAGGCGTCGTCGTCGTTGCCACCGGGGTGTGGCTTCGTGACTGGACCGGCGCCGGCCGCGGCGCCGACGCGCCAAGCATCCGTCCCGCCAAGGGTGTACACATAGCCGTCCCCTGGACCAAAATCCGCAACGACTGCACGGTCACCATCCCAGTTCCCGGACGCAACCGTCGAGCCACCATCACTCGTTGGGGGGATACCGCCTACCTCGGCACCACGGACGAGGATTACGACGGCGACCTCGATGATGTGAACTGCACCCGCGAGGAAATGGACTTCCTGCTCGACGGCGCGCGCACCGCCCTGAACATCGACATCGAAGCGGAGGACGTCCTGGGCAGCATCGGAGGCTGCAGACCCCTGGTCGCTCCCCCGGGCGGCAAAACTATCGAGGTCAAACGTAATCACGAGATCCGCACTGACCCGGACGGGCTCGTCACGGTGGTCGGCGGCAAACTGACCACCTCCCGTCACATGGCGGAACAAACCGTGGACGCTGCCCAAAAGGTCCTGGGTAAGCATCGTCGCTGCCGGACCAAGAACGCACACCTGCTGGGGGCGGCCGGGTACGATGCCGAGGCGATCACCGCCTCTGGCGGCTTGGCCTCCCATTTGGGAGAGCGCTACGGCACGGAAGCACGCTTCGTCACGGACATTCTGGCGGAGGACCCATCGCTGAACACTCCAATTGTCGAAGGCCTGCCTTATCTTGAGGCCGAAGTCGTGTATTCCGCCCGGCACGAGATGGCCCGCAGCGTCGATGACATTCTGTCGCGACGGACCCGGTCCCGCATCATGGCCAGGGACGCCTCCTCCGCCGCCGCCGCCCGTGTGGGCGAATTGCTGATGAAAGAACTTGATCTGTCGGCAACCGAAATTGAGCGTCAAGTGGCCACGTATCGAAACCAAACTGCGCACGAACGCGCCATCCTGATGGGAGTTAAGTAGAAATGATTAGCAAGGAAGCAGTAAAACGCGGCTACAACCGGGGCAACTACACCGTCGGTGCACCCACCCAGCCCCGGTTCGCTCGGAGCCTTGGAGCCGTCTCCGGCGAGCCGACCTTCTCCGCCAACCCTGTAACCGTCCCGGCGGAAACTATCAGACGGCTGGAGGCCCTGGCGGACCGAGTGGTCGTCGATCCCACGCTCGTTCGGGACGGTACCCGCGACTGGTGGGCCGGGACCATGATCTCCGAGACCGGAGGACGGCCGGTCACGCCCGGCGCCGTAATTGTGCATATCTCCAGCACGGAACAGGTGCAGCAGGTAATGCGGGTCGCCCACGCGGCGAACATCCCGGTCACCGTCTCAGCCGGGCGCAGCAACGTCACGGGATCTGCGCTTCCCATCAGCGGGGGTATCGTGCTGGACGTCTGCGGCCTTGATAAGTTCACCTCATACGACGAGGAAAGCCAGCTCGTGGAAGTGGAAGCTGGCGTTTTTGGTGACATCTTCGAGGAGCGAATCCAGGCCGACTACGGCATGACACTTGGGCACTGGCCCTCCTCCTATGCCATCAGTACAGTGGGCGGCTGGGTGGCGTGCCGAGGCGCCGGCCAGCTCTCGACCCGCTACGGCAAGATCGAGGACATGGTCCATGGGCTAGATGTCGTTCTGGCCAACGGCGACCTCGTGACCGTCGGCAACGGCACCCGTGCCGCGGTCGGCCCCGACCTTCTCCAACTCTTTATTGGTTCCGAGGGCACCCTCGGGGTCATTACGAAGGTCCGCTTCAAATTGCACCGACTACCGGACCACGGCCGCGCCATCGCCTACGGGTTCGCTACTTTTGCGGAAGGCCTCAAAGCCTGCCGGCAGATCATGCAGCAGGGTGCCACCCCCGCGGCTCTGCGCCTGTATGACGAGCTTGAAAGCGGCCTGCAGTTTGGTCTGCCGAAAACCAACGTTCTGCTCGTCGCCGATGAGGGCCCGAAGGAGATAGTGGAGGCAGGGCTAACCATCAGCGAAGGAGTATGCGCGGCTAGTGCTGTGAAGCTTGACGGCGACGCCATCTTCGAAAGATGGCTGGACACGCGATACCTGACAGGCAAGAGCGCTGAAGGGTTCACGCCCAGCCCCGGTCTCGTGGCGGACACTTTGGAAATGATCGGAGCCTGGAAAGACTTGCCTGCCATCTATGACGAGGTGGTCGCGGCAATTAACGCCGTACCCGGTACCTTGGCTGGTTCCGCTCACCAGTCGCATGCTTACCTGGACGGCGCTTGCCTTTACTTCTCGTTGCGCGGAGATGTGGCTGTAGACGAGAGAGCGCGATGGTACCGGGCTGCCTGGGATGCGGCCAACGAGGTTATACTCCGGCACGGGGCCACCCTCAGCCACCACCATGGCGTTGGACTCCTGCGTGCGCCGTACATGGCAGAGTCTTTGGGTAACGGATTTGATGTACTCCGCACAATCAAGGCTGCGCTTGATCCCAAGAATCTACTTAACCCGGGCAAGATGGGACTGTAGTTCTCCACTACGGCAGCCCCGCTATCCACTATCCCTTGACGACGACACGAGTTCTCTAAAATGATTGATTTTCCTCATGATCTGGACATGAAACTCACCAGAAATCCGGTGATCGCCTCAGTCTTCGGCGCGGGATCTGTGGCCGGGTTCCTAGACTCCGGCTGCCAGCTCTGCATCCTGGCCCACGTGTCACTGCATGAGCTGGAGGGTCTGCTTCATCAATTAGACCGAGTGGGAAAATTCACCTTCGTCAACATGGATGCCTGTTCCGGGCTAGGCCAGGACCGGGGTGCGGTGGAATACCTGAAAAAGATAGGCATCCAGGGCGTTGTCAGCACCAAGACAGCCATGATCCAGCGCGCCAACAGCCTGAACATGGTGACCATGCAAAAAGTCTTCGTGACGGATCGATCCAATCTTCCCCGCAGCGCAGCCGCGCTGGAACAGAGTAGACCCCATCTCGTGCAGGTGATGCCCTGGCCCGTGATCGCCCACCTGACAGAGGGCGAGAAGCGCAGCCTTTCGCCCTTCATCGCCGCCGGTTTCATCCGTACCGAGTCAGACGTAGCCACGGCGCTGAGGGCAGGCGCCAAAGGCGTCTCCACCAGCGCCAATGAACTATGGGATCAAGCCGGCCATCAGCCAAGCTAACCAGTCCACTCAGAAAGAGGACCATGGCCAAGAGATACCTACAGGTAATTGCCCACTATCGCGCTAAGCCAGAAGAAGTGGAAACAGTTTCAGGACTGCTCCACGAACTTTCCACGGCCAGCCGAACGGAGGCGGCCAACATTTCCTACGAGTACTTTCAGGGGGTCCAAGACAAGGCGCACTTCGTCATCCTCGAACGCTACCGTGACGCAGATGGCTTCGCCGCACATCGCGCTCAGGACCACTTCAAGGCCATCGGCCTCGGACAGATCATCCCCAGACTCGAAAGCCGGCAGATTGAGAGCTACGAGGGCCCCCTCGACGATTGAACGGCCGCAGTTTCCCCAGGACTCCGGAAGTTCTCGGTGCGCTCCCGATCCGGGAAAGATAAGGCCGGTGGGCAGGTTCACGTGGTGATCGACTCGTTTAGCCGCGGCACCGGTCGAGTCACGGATCTGATTCCTGGCCGATCCGGACGGCCGGATGACGCCATCGGTGGAAGAGGTGATCGACGGGCTGATTCGCAAACGCTATCAGGAGCAGCAGCAGCTTTGCCTGGCGGCGGTTCACGGCGACATAGTCCGCGCGGGTTCGGAGGAGGGAGTGCTTGCCCCGGCGCCTTCGTTGAAGGAGGCCTGCCAAAATCAATCAGAGGACGCCCCGTAGACGTGGCCGCAACCCGGGATCTTCCACCACTCCGTTTCATTCCGCTCTTGCCCGGCCCGCGGGAGCGGGATTACATGTTCGAAGTAACTTCACATCACCTCAAAAGATCGAAATAGGCCGTATCTGTATTCCAAGCTATTGGATGCAGTAGCGTGCCAACTGCGGGATTTAGCGCACTGTACATCATGCCGTCCCCCGCATAAATGCCAACGTGTCCCCAATCGGCTGGCCCTTGTGCGTTCTGGACCACCAGGTCCCCCGGCTGCGGATTGTCGGTCCGAGTACCGGCCCTCCATTGATCCACTCGCGGCAGATTGACCCCGGCCTGGCTGTAGATCCACTGGACGTAACCGGAACAGTCCCAGGCTTTGAAAGCCGTCCCGCCCCACACGTAGGCACCGCCGACTCCTTCCTGGGTAAACCGCAGGATGTCTTTGCGGATTTCGCTCAAATTTGTGGGAACAACCGGGTCCGTCGGGGAATGCAGCGCATCGGAGCACCTGGCCGGTGTTATCCCGCCGTCGAGCGCCTCAACGATGGCCGTCGCGTCAGCCTCCCACCGCGCGTACAACTCCGGGAACGCCGACACCTGGACGGCTTGCGCAGCTTCGCCTTTGTTCATGGATTGCCAACCGCGAATATCTAATAGCCCGGGTGGGCTGCCATGGTTGGGGCCGGCAGGTCCGCCGTAAAAGGCTCGCACGTTGTACTTGGGATCCATCAACTGTTCAACGGTCCCCCAGCCGGCCGCCGGGCGCTGTTGGGCGGTGCCGAGGGAATCGTGGTCGCTGCCGAGGCCGTCATGCGGGTACTGGAGCGAGGCTGGTACGTTCACGTTGGCGAGGACTCTGAGGCTGGATTCCTGCAGAGCCATCATGATTGCGATGATCTGGCCGTCCCGGGGGACCCCCAATTGCTGGCCGATCGAAACGTAGTCCGCCGCGACGGTCATTTGCCTGGCGGTCACACTGACCGGGGCCAGGCTGCTCACGCGGATTCTCAAGGCGCCAGTTTCGATGGCGCCGGGCTGGCCAGCAGTGCCACTCTGCGAGCAGACGGGCGGGGTGTCGGCCGCGCTCGCGCCGAGCACCGCCACGGCTGCGCTAAACGCAATGGAACCCACCAAGATCAAGATTGAGGCCGCGGCCAGCGAAAGCCGCAAAATGGCCCGGCGCTTGACCAGCCCAGCAAACACGATGGCGGCCGGCATCAATAGACGATCCTGCTCGGTGTGGCGTAAAAACCGACCATGACGCAATGATCCGTCGGGGCCGTAACAGCCGGCGGGCAGTTCACCATGACGCTGACAGGTGCCGTGTAGGTATTGCGAACAGAAATTGATTGATCCAGGACGTCGACCGAGACTGTGCACACATGCAGTCCCTCCCATGGCGCCGGCCGCTCCCGAACCCTGGCCAGCTCGCTGTCGCAGTGCAGGGATTCGACCGCGGCCGAACGGTGCGCCTGCTGATCAGCCAAAGTCGCATAGCTTCCCGCGTTGACCCCGGTCGCTTCGAACTCCTGCACCAACACTGCCAAGGGATTGGACCCGTCCGGCAGCACGTCCCACCAGCCGCGGAGCCGTGAGTAGACCTCCGAGTAGGAAGACGTTCGCGTGTCCCAGGTGTAGATCGCCGTCGCCGCCGCGGCGGCGAGCTGGCGGAAGTCAGCAGTCAGGGGTGCGCCCTCCGGATCGGCAATCACAACGTCGGGAGCCACCGTGGGAGTTTGTGCCTTCGTCCCGGGGGAAGCGTTCGCCGGGCTCTGAGGGATCGGCGTCGTCGACGGCCCTGCAACCGGAGCCTCTGCGGGCGTGCGCGACGGCCGCGTGAGAGCGATGAGCGCCGTGACCACAACCAAGAGGGCGATTGCGACGATCCACCATCGACGCCGGCTGCTTGGGCCGGGTAGCGCGTTTTTCGGAAAGACGTACATTCGGGCCTCCTTCTCGCCTGTTCATGGCGAGAGGACAGGTCCACAACATGACTCAGTAGGCAGTCCGCGTCCCGGCCTGGAGAATCCTCCATGCGGTTTGATACAGCCGGCGTGCGAAGCCGATCTGGACAGCCAGATAGCGTTCGGTGACTCCCAACTGGGCCGCCAAAGCTTCCAGCGCCCTCTTCCGTTCGGGTCCTCGTAGTCCGGGGCGAACGATACTTTCAGCTGTTCTGCGGAGTACCGGCGTGGGCAGGCACTCTGCTGCGCGCTGGCATACGTCTCCGATATTGCTAATGGCCGCCTGCTCAACGTCCAGGGCATTTCGAACAGTTTTCGCCGTCTGGCGAACCACGGTCACCGCGTGCCAGCGCCGGCGGTCCTGTGGCGACGGCGGACCATAGTGTCGCCGCCCGGTGAGACTGTCCACGGCAAGATCCCAAACTCCTGGCGGCACGCTGGCCCGGGTCAACTCAATGACCATTCGCGCCCATTGTTGGTCAATAATCTGCTCGGCACTTTGACCTCCACCCCGGTCCATGCCCAGCAACACCAGAGGAGCAAATGCCGCCGGCCCGTCGGCATTCCCTGGTTCCATGATCAGCGGGAGTGTCTGATGGCTCAGCTCCCGACGGGTGTGCGCGGCGCACACGTTCGCGCACACGCCCTGAACCCACGCACCAAAGGGAATACCGGGGAGCTGGCGGTAATGCCCCCGGGTCACCCCATCCCACACCGCGACCCGGATGTCCTGCATAACGTCGTCCACATCGCAGGCCCGGCCGATCCGCGAGAGATGCGAAACCACGTACCGCTGAACGCCGTCGACGGCGATCATGATTTGATCTACCGGAATGGCAACCGCGGCGGACTCCGGCGCACCGCGCAGGGAGATGTCGATACTTCCTACACTTGGCTGATCTTGTGGGGCCTGATTCAACCTGGCTTCGACTCGCATGGTCTTCACCGCTTCGACTAAACGATTCCAATAAGTCCGGCACCGGCACGACCGGCGCCCTAAGAGTGGCAGCGAAAGCCAAGGCCGACCACTACGACAGGAAAGCTATACAAACTATTCTCAAAGATAATTAAAGTATCGTCAAGACTGCGGGTCTTACTTTTCGGGGATCGTTCGGTGAGAATGGTTCCATGCCCAGGATCACGCAGCCTCGCGACGAAGCCTGGTCGAACGACGTCGAGGCCGCTGTCGCGACATTTGGCAACAGATCACGGAACGAGATCCTCCGCTACCTTTCCGCGCACGGTCCGGCGACCCGCGGTGACATCGTGGCAGCAGTGAGCGCCGGCGAGCCGAGCGTAGCCAAGCACCTGCTTGCACTTGAGGAGACCGGCGCTATCGCGGTGGACCTTGAGCCGGGCCGGCGGCATGGCCGCTCGCCGCGGTATTCAGCCAACCCTGCACGGATCAAGGAGTTGCTGGCGGCTCATCTTCAGTATCTTCTGGAGGATTAGCGGCTGCCTCTTCCGCCCCAGGATGGCGATCAATGTCCTTGTTGAGGTATTCAGAGATAGCCCTTAGCGTCTCCGGAGAAACATCACCCAGCGTCCGCGCCGCAAAGGTCTTCACCCTGGCCGCGCGGAGCGACTTCACAAACTCGAGTTGCGAATCGATCCGCTCGGGCAAGTCGGCGCTGTCGCCGATCAGGTACGACGGGTCAACGTTAAAGATGTTGCACAGCTCGGCCAATAGCGCCGAATCGCTGACCAGACGACCAGTCCCCTCTTTCATGTAGAACCAGCGCGCGCGGGACAATTTGATGCCCCTGGCCTCGAGTTCGGCCTGGACCTCGCGAAACGTTACGGGCTTCCCACGTTCGGCAACCACGACGTCGAGCAACAGATTCAGACGACGAGCCAGCTGGGCCTGGGGAGACAACATGTCACCGCGGCCTGCCTCGTCCATCCGTACTGCCCACCCCTCGATCTGATGCGGGGCCGGCAACCCGGTCAGGCGCTACGACTCCCTTTCGCCCCAGTATTGCCTGAGTCGTCCGGCGCGGCAATCAACCGCTTCAACCAGTTGAGGATTCATTTGCTCACTCTGGTCTATCCAACATGACCTCAACCGGAGTAGCCTGCTGCTGTAGACCCGTCTACAGCAGCAGTCCTTCACCATTCCCCGGGTTGTGGTCCCCATGTCGAGCATTTTGATGAACCGAACACGAAGCCGAATTATCCGGTTCCTACTCAGGAACGGGCCCTCAACCTGCGGCCAGATCGGCATGGGAATCGGCGCCTCGCCCTCGGCCATTCGCAGGCAACTCGGCTTGCTCACCGATGCCGGGCTGGTACAGCGCTCATCGGCTCAGTTCAGTGCCTCAGCCGAGCAGGTGCAGCTCCACGCCGCGGCCTTCGAAGCGAGTTTCCAGGTCACCGTCATGCCGCCGTGATTTCCGGCGTACATGGACGGGGACAGGACTCGCGCCAGCGGTCCTCGCCGCATATCCACGAAGGGATCGGACAGGGGCATGAAACTTGAATTCTTCGAACCAGCCGAGGCTGCCACCGTCCTCAAATGTTCAGAGGCCTGGCTTAGGGACGGAGCTGCCAAGGGTGAGTTCCCGCACGCCGTCTGGGGCAAGGGGAAGATAGTCTTCACGTCGGTTCATCTCCGGGAGATTGCAGAGCTACGTGAAGTCCGAACCAGTGGACCTGCGCCGCAGTCCGTTCGCATGATCGGGACGCGGGCACAGGCTCGCCAGAAGTACTCTTAGGTAAAACATCCACCGAGACGCTATCCGCGCCACACAACCGCGGAACGCTCGACGGCGTCGGCGGCATCCTGGAGCGCCTGCGGCATCAAGTGGCCATACACCTCCTCGGTGGTTCGCGTGGATGCGTGCCCCAGACGGCGGGAGACGGTGAAAAGCGAGACGCCGTCCTGGATCAGCCAGGACGCATGGGTGTGGCGCAGGTCGTGGATCCGAGGCGACTTCTTCAATCCACGCGCTTGGGCCGCCTTCACAGCAGTAGTCCAGTAATGGTGCCAGTACAGCTTGTGGACAATGCGCTCACCCTTGGGTGTGGTGAACAGAAGATCCGCGCCTGGCCGGCTGGCCACCAGCGGAATCAGGACTTCCACCAAATGAGGATTCAAAGAAACCGTCCTCTTCCCGGCCCCCGTCTTCGTGGCACCAATGTAGTACTCGGACTCGGACCCGCGTTTCCAAGCCTTATTGATCCGCATGGTTGCCGGCCTGGACATCAGGTCCACATCCGCAACCGTCACAGCCGTGGCCTCGCCAAAACGGGTACCGGTCATGACGAGGAACTCCGTGAAGGCCTTGTAGCGCTCCCCCATGCATTCCAGGATCAGCCCGAACTCAGCGTGCGTCAGGAACCTGGTCTCATCCTCTGCCTTTTCGCCAGATGGCAACTGGACGCCCCGGCACGGATTATCTTTCCGGTAGCCGAGACGGACCGCTGTCTCCATCGCCGAGAAGATCAGGCCATGGTTGTTCTTGATGGTTTTCGCCGAGCGGCCTTTGGTCTGCATCGTCTTCATCCAGTAGGTCAAATGCCGGTAGTCGAGCTTGTCCACGGGTATGTGCCCGATCGCGTCCGCGATGTGCAGCTTCAGCATGGTCTGATACGTGTGCACTGTGCCAACGGAGGGCCGGACCAGAAGGTCGATGTGCTCTTGGATCACGGCGGCGACGGTGGGTGCTTTGGTCTGGTTCGCGAGCATCGCATGCTGGGCGATCTCAAAGGATTGGTTGTTGGCGTCAAGGAGGCGCTTCAGGGTGATCGCTTCGGATTCCGTGGGCAGCGTGATGCCTTGTTCCTGGCGGTTGGCCGGGTCCCGCCAGCAGACCATAAAGGACGTCGTACCGTCCTTTTTCGTGCGTTTTCTAATGCTGGCCATAAGAAAAATGCTACGCCGCTGTCCACACTTTAAGTACTTTTGTCCACACTCAGCACCTCTAAAAGCCACTGACCTGCGGAAACACTGTGCCCGAGGTGGGACTCGAACCCACACACCTTTCGATACCGCATTTTGAGTGCGGCGCGTCTGCCAATTCCGCCACTCGGGCGCGGAGTACACCAGGAAATAATCGCAGAGACACAGTGCTGTGAGCAACGCTATCGCTTCCAGTGCGCGAAATTACTCTACATGCAGATAGGCTGAATTCCAGAATCGCGCCAGTGACGCCGCATCGAACATGTCCGGTCCCAGCAGCGCAGCGGTGACAACCTAAGATGGTCTAGTTCCCGCCGCACCTTTCCAAGGAGTTCCCGTGTCAGAACAGACGGAGTCAAACACCACGTCCAAGCCGGCGCGCCGCGTGGTTGTCGCCGAGGACGAGACCCTCATCCGGCTCGACATCATCGAGATCCTGCGGGGTGAAGGCTACGACGTCGTCGGTGAAGCGGACAATGGCGAAAAGGCCGTCCAGCTCGCCGAGGAACTTAAGCCGGACCTCGTCCTGATGGACGTCAAGATGCCAATCATGGATGGCATCACAGCTGCTGAGAAAATCGTCAAGGCCCGGATCGCCCCCGTGGTCCTGCTCACCGCATTCAGCCAGAAGGAACTCGTCGAGCGCGCCCGCGACGCCGGCGCCATGGCCTACGTGGTCAAGCCCTTCACTCCGGCGGACCTCATCCCCGCCCTGGAGATCGCACTCTCCCGCCACGAGGAGATCAAGGCCCTCGAAAGCGAAGTGACCGACCTCCAGGAACAGTTCGCCACCCGCAAGCTTGTGGAGCGCGCCAAGAGCCTCCTGACCACCAAGATGGGACTGACGGAGCCGGAGGCGTTCCGTTGGATCCAGAAAACCTCGATGGACCGCCGCCTGAGCATGCGTGAGGTGGCCGAGACCATCATCAACCAGGTCAACTAGCCGGGCCGGGAACACCATAGCCTGATTCGCACGACAAAAGGGAGGGTCCCCGCCAGTGGCGGGGACCCTCCCTTTTGTCGGCAGTGACGGAACTAGATTTTGCTGTTCCGCTTCTTCCGTTCCGGCCACGGGCCCACCTTGTCCTTGGTGACCTCGGTGTTGCCGTGGCTTCCGGCGTCCGCGAGGTCGCCGACACGGTGTACCTTCAGCATATTCGTGGAACCGGCCTTTCCGGGAGGCGAACCGGCGGCAATAACCACCATGTCACCGTCGTCAACGAGGTCCATGTCCAGCAAGCTGCGGTCAACCTGGGCAGTCATCTCATCCGTGTGGCCCACCATCGGGACCAGCACCGGCTGGATGCCCCACGTGAGCGCCAGCTGGTTCCAGACGTGCTCCACCGGGGTGAAGGCGAACACCGGACGGATCGGACGCAGGCGCGACAAACGCCGTGCCGAGTCGCCGGACTGGGTGAAGGTACAGATGTACTTCGCATCCAGCTGATCGGCGATTTCGACGGCGGCACGGGTGATGGCGCCGCCCCGGGTCTTGGGCTTGGTGCCCAGCGGGGGGACGCGTTCCAGGCCGTGGACCTCGGTTGATTCGATGATCCGGGCCATCACCTTGACGGTCTCGATCGGGTACTTGCCCACGCTGGTCTCGCCAGAGAGCATCACGGCGTCGGCACCGTCGAGCACTGCGTTGGCGCAGTCAGAAGCCTCAGCGCGGGTCGGGCGCGGGTTGTCGATCATGGATTCGAGTACTTGGGTTGCCACGATGACCGGCTTGGCCCAGCGTCGTGCAAGTTCGACGGCTCGCTTCTGCACGATCGGCACTTCCTCCAGGGGAAGTTCCACACCGAGGTCGCCACGGGCCACCATAATGGCGTCGAACGCGTCAATGATCTCCGGGAGCTGCTCAACGGCCTGGGGCTTCTCGATCTTGGCGATCACCGGTACGCGGCGGCCTTCTTCGTCCATGATCTCGTGGACGCGGGTGATGTCCGAGGCATCGCGGACGAAGGAGAGGGCCACCATGTCCACGCCGCGGCGCATGGCCCAGCGCAGGTCGTCCTCGTCCTTTTCGCTCAGTGCCGGGACGTTCACGGCAACGCCGGGCAGGTTGATGCCCTTGTTGTTCGAGACGTACCCGCCAACGATCACCTGGGCAACCACCTTGACGGCGTCGACGTCGATCGCCCGAAGGGCAACCTTGCCGTCGTCGATCAGCAGCGCATCGCCGGGGTTGACGTCCTCGGTGAGGGTCTTGAGGGTCGTGGAGCAAATGTCCTTGGTGCCCGGGACATCCTCGGTGGTGATGGTGAAGGTGTCGCCTACAGCCAGCAGGTGCGGCCCGTCCACAAACCGGCCGAGGCGGATTTTCGGCCCCTGCAGGTCGGCCATGATGGCAACTGCCTTGCCCAGCTGACCGGCAGCCTTGCGGACGTTCTCGTATGTGTTGTCGTGCACGGCGTAGTCTCCGTGGCTCATGTTCATCCGGGCCACGTCGACCCCGGCTTCCAGCACGGCGAGCGTGTTGTCAAAGCTCGCGATCGCCGGTCCGAACGTGGCCACAATTTTTGCGCGTCTCATATACCTACCCTAGTTGTCTCTTGGTTGTTTTAAGTTGTCGCGGGGACGAACGGCTGGCGTCCGTCCCGGCACCGGGAGGGGCCGGACTACAGGACGGCCATGGCCCGGTCGCTCGGGGATACTGGTGCCGGAAGAATGGTGCTGCCCATCAGGAACTTATCCACCGCCGCGGCGCAGGCGCGTCCCTCCGCGATGGCCCAGACGATGAGTGACTGGCCGCGGCCAGCGTCTCCGGCGACGAAGATTCCCTCCGTGTTGGTCATGTAGTAGCCGTCGCGGGCCACGTTGCCGCGGCCGTCGAACTCGGCGCTGACCTGCTCGGTAATCCCTGCCGGTTCCGGACCGGTGAAGCCGAGCGACAGCAGGACCAGATCGGCCGGAATGATCCGCTCGGTGCCGGCCTTCGGGAGCCGCTTGCCGTCGACGAATTCGGTTTCAGCTACCTTAACTCCGGTAACTACGCCGTTCTCGCCTACGAACTCCACTGTGGAGGCGAGATAGGTGCGCTCGCCACCTTCCTCGTGCGCGCTGGCCACTTCGAACAGGGTCGGGAACGTCGGCCAGGGCTGGTGGCCGGCCCGCTCCGCCGGCGGCTGCTTACCGATCGCCAAGGTGGTCACCGACGCAGCCTGGTGCCGGTGCGCGGTCCCGAGGCAGTCCGCGCCGGTGTCGCCGCCTCCGAGGATCACCACGTGCTTGCCGGCCGCGTTGATCTGGTTCTCCACGCTCTCCCCCGCCACCACACGGTTGGCCGGGACAAGGTAGTCCATCGCGAAATGCACTCCCTCGAACTCGCGGCCCGGGATCGGCAGGTCACGCGGTACGGTGGCGCCGGTGGCGACGACAACTGCGTCGTACCGGCGCCGGAGCTGCTCCCAGGTCACGTCGCTGCCGACGGCGACGCCGGTCCGGAAGCGGGTGCCTTCGGCCTTCATCTGCTCCAGGCGGCGGTCAACGTGCTCTTTCTCCATCTTGAAATCAGGGATTCCGTACCGCAGGAGGCCGCCGATCTTGTCATCGCGCTCGTAGACGGCGACAGTATGGCCTACCCGGGTCAGCTGCTGGGCGACGGCGAGTCCGGCGGGACCGGAACCGACGACGGCGACCGTCTTGCCGGACAGGCGGGCCGGCGGCAGCGGGTTGACCCAACCGTTCTCGAACGCCTGGTCAACGATCGAGACCTCCACCTGTTTGATGGTGACTGCCGGCTGGTTGATCCCCAGCACGCAGGACGCCTCGCAGGGCGCCGGGCAAAGCCGGCCGGTGAACTCGGGGAAGTTGTTGGTGGCGTGCAGCCGTTCCATGGCTTCCTCGCCCTTATCCCGCCAGATGAGGTCGTTCCACTCCGGAATGAGGTTGCCCAGCGGGCAGCCCTGGTGGCAGAACGGCACACCGCAGTCCATGCAGCGGCCGGCCTGAGCCTTCAGGACACCGTTTTCCTGCGCCTCATAGACCTCTTTCCAATCCATGATGCGGACCGGGACGGGGCGGCGCGGCTGTGTTTCGCGCTGACGTACTTTCAAAAATCCGCGTGGATCAGCCACCGGTCACCTCCAGGATTCGAGACCAAACTTCTTCACCGTCGGGGTCCAGCCCCTCTTCGATGGCATCAAGACGGGTTTGCAGGACTGCCGCATAGTCGCGCGGCAGCACCTTGGTGATACGGGCCGCGGTGTCATCGAAGTTCTCCAGCAGCCGTGCCCCCAGCAACGACTCTGTCTCCTCGGTGTGCTTGAGCAGCAGTCCGTGGACGATATCCCGGTCCTCGGCATCCAGCTCGTGCAGCTGCAGCTCGCCGGATTCCAGGGCCTGCTTGTTGACGCGTTCGGTCTTCAGGTCCAGCACGTAGGCCGTCCCGCCGGACATGCCGGCACCGAAGTTACGGCCGGTACGCCCGAGGACGAGCGTCTGGCCGCCGGTCATGTACTCGCAGCCATGGTCGCCGATTCCTTCAGCCACCGCGGTAGCGCCGGAATTGCGGACCATAAAACGTTCGCCGACCTGGCCCCGCAAATACATCTCGCCGCTCGTGGCACCGTAGCCGATCACGTTGCCGGCGATCACATTGCGTTCCGCCGGGAAGACATTGGTGCGGTCCGGCCGGACGATGATGCGGCCTCCGGAAAGCCCCTTGCCGACATAGTCGTTGGAGTCACCGAACATCCGCAGCGTAATACCGGCCGGCAGGAAGGCTCCGAGTGACTGCCCGGCGGTGCCCGTCAGGGTGATGTCGATGGTGTCCGTCGCCAGCACGTCGGTGCTGAAGGTCTTGGTGACCACATGACCGAGCATCGTGCCGACAGAGCGGTCGGTGTTGATAACATCCACGGCGATCCGGACCGGGGTCCGGTCACTCAGGGCTTCCGCAGCCATCGCAATCAGGCGCTGGTCGAAGTGCTTGTCCAGCTCATGGTTCTGTCCCGTGAGGTTGCGCAGCGGGGCCTCGTCGTCGAACTCGAGCCCATGCAGAATCGGGTCCAGGTCCAGCCCGTCGGCCTTCCAGTGATTGATCGCTTCGCGGGTGTCGAGCATCTCGGCGTGGCCAATCGCTTCCTGAATGCTCCGGAAGCCAAGCTCGGCCAGGATCTCCCGGACCTCCTCGGCGAGGAATTCGAAGAAGTTCACCACGAATTCCGGTTTGCCGCTGAAACGGGAACGCAGCTCCGGGTTCTGCGTTGCAACGCCCACCGGGCAGGTGTCCAGGTGGCAGACACGCATCATAATGCAGCCGGACACCACCAGCGGGGCAGTGGCAAAACCGAACTCCTCACCACCGAGCAGCGCAGCGATCACAACGTCGCGGCCGGTCTTGAGCTGCCCGTCCACCTGCACCACCACGCGGTCGCGCAGCCCGTTGAGCATCAGGGTCTGCTGGGTCTCGGCGAGTCCGAGTTCCCACGGCACACCGGCGTGCTTAAGCGAGTTCAGCGGAGAGGCGCCGGTTCCGCCGTCGTGCCCGGAGACCAGCACAACGTCGGCTTTGGCCTTCGTAACGCCGGCGGCTACCGTGCCGATTCCAACCTCGGAGACCAACTTGACGTGCACCCGCGCGGAGGGGTTGGCCCGCTTCGCATCGTAAATCAGCTGGGCGAGGTCCTCGATCGAGTAGATGTCGTGGTGCGGGGGCGGGGAGATGAGCCCGACGCCGGGCGTCGAGTGCCGTGTCCGGGCCACCCATGGGTAAACCTTCTGTGCCATCAGCTGACCGCCTTCGCCGGGCTTGGCACCCTGCGCCATCTTGATCTGGATGTCATCGGCATTGGTCAGGTAGAGGCTGGTCACACCGAAACGCCCGGAGGCAATCTGTTTGACCGCCGAGCGCCGCGTCGGGTCGAGCAGCCGGTCCACGTCCTCGCCGCCTTCACCGGTGTTGGACTTTCCGCCCAGCCGGTTCATGGCGATCGCGAGGGTTTCGTGGGCCTCCTGGGAGATCGAGCCGTAGCTCATCGCGCCGGTGGAGAACCGCTTGACGATACTGGAAACAGATTCCACTTCCTCCAGCGGGACCGCGGGACGCAGCCCGGCCTTGAACTTCAGGAGCCCGCGAAGGGTCATGAGGTTCTCGGACTGGTCGTCAACGCCGCGGGTATAGGCCTTGAAGATGTCATAACGGCGCTCACGGGTGGCGTGCTGCAGCCGGAACACGGTCTCCGGGTTGAACAGGTGCGGCTCGCCATCGCGGCGCCACTGGTACTCACCGCCGCCGAGCAGCGGCTGGTGGGGCTGCTCAATGCCGTTTTCGGGGTACGCCATCCGGTGGCGGGCGGCGACCTCCGCGGCAATGACGTCCAGGCCGATCCCGCCGAGCTGGGAGTGGGTGCCGGAGAAATACTCGTCCACCAGGTCCTGGCCCAGGCCAAGGGCTTCGAAGGTCTGGGCCCCTGTATAGGAGGCCACGGTGGAGATGCCCATCTTTGACATGATCTTCAGGACACCCTTGCCGAGGCCCTTGATCAGGTTGTAGACACCGTCATGCTGGGTGACCCCAACGACGTCGCCCGCGGAGATCAGCTGTTCCACTGATTCCATCGCCAGGTACGGGTTCACGGCGGAGGCACCGTAACCGATCAGCACGGCGACGTGGTGCGTTTCGCGGACGTCGCCGGCCTCGACCACAAGGGCAGTCTTGGTGCGGTTGGCGCTGCGCAGCAGGTGGTGGTGCACGGCGCTGACCAGCAGCAGCGAAGGGATCGGCGCCCACTGGGCGTTGGAGTCGCGGTCCGAGAGTACAACGTACTGCACACCGCGGTTGATGGCACCGGACACCTGCTCGCAGATTTCGGTCAACCGGGCGCGCAGCGCGTTCTCGCCGCCCTCGGGGCGGTACAGGCCGCGGACCTTCATGGCGACCCTGTCCCCGTCGGGGCTCTCGATGTTCGCGATCTTGGCGAGCTGGTCGTTGTTGATCACGGGGAACGGCAGCGAAACCTGCGGCTGGCGGACCTGCTTGGTGTCCAGCAGGTTACCGTTCGGGCCGATGGCGCAGGTCAGCGACGTGACCAGTTCCTCGCGGATGGCGTCCAGCGGCGGGTTGGTGACCTGCGCGAAGGACTGCACAAAATAGTCGAACAACAGCCGGGGCCGCTTGGAGAGCACGGCCACGGGAGTGTCCGATCCCATGGCTCCGAGCGGCTCCGCGCCGGTCCGGGCCATCGGGCCGAGCAGAATCTTCAGTTCCTCGGTGGTGTAGCCAAAGGTGCGCTGGCGAATATTGACCGAGGCCGCCGTATGGACCACGTGCTCGCGTTCGGGCAGGTCCTTCAGGTCGATCAGGTTTTCCTTGACCCAGTCCGCCCAGGGGTTGGCCGCCGCCACCTCGGCCTTGACCTCGGCGTCGCTGATGATCCGGCCGGCGTCGGTGTCCACCAGGAACATCTTCCCGGGTGAGACGCGCCCCTTTTTCACCACCTTGGAGGGTTCGACGTCGATCACACCGACCTCGGAGGCGAAAATGATCAGGCCGTCTTCGGTGATCCAGAACCGGCCCGGACGGAGCCCGTTGCGGTCCAGGGTGGCGCCGACGAGGTTGCCGTCGGTGAAGGAGACGGCGGCGGGACCGTCCCACGGTTCCATCAGCATGGAGTGGTATTCGTAGAAGGCACGGCGGGCCGGGTCCATCGTGGCGTGGTTTTCCCAGGCCTCTGGGATCATCATCATGATCGAGTGCGTGATCGGCCGGCCCGAAAGCCAGAGCAACTCCGCTACCTCGTCGAAGGAGGCCGAGTCGGAAGCGCCCGGGGTGCAGATCGGGTACAGCTCCTCCGGCGAATCCCCCAGCAGCGGGTTGGCCAGCTGGGACTGGCGGGCGCGCATCCAGTTGCGGTTTCCCTTGACCGTATTGATTTCGCCGTTGTGGGCGATGGTCCTGAAGGGCTGGGCCAGCGGCCAGGACGGGAAGGTGTTGGTGGAGAAGCGTGAGTGGACGATCGCGAGCTTGGTCTTAAAGCGTTTGTCCGAGAGGTCCGGATAAAACGGCTCGAGCTGGGCCGTTGTGAGCATGCCCTTGTAGACGATGGTCCGGGAGGACAACGACGGGAAGTACACGCCGTATTTGTTCTGCGCCCGCTTCCGGATCCGCCAGGCCCGCGAGTCGAGTTCGTTGCGCTCCAGCACTTCCCCGTTGCTGGAGGCAAAGAAGGGCTGGGAGAAATACGGCATGCAGGCCCGGGCCATCGCCCCGACCAGGTCAGCGACGATCGGCACCTCACGCCAGCCGAGGACCGTCATGCCCTCGTCCGCGGCAAGGCTTTCGATGCCCGCCTTCGCGGCGTCGGATTCGCGCTGCTCGGCCGGGAGGAAAGCCGTCCCCACCACAAACTGGCCGGGGGCGGGAAGCTCGAAGTCGGTAACTGCGCGGAAGAATTCGTCCGGGACCTGCATCAGCAGTCCGGCGCCGTCGCCGGTTCCCTCGTCGGCGCCCACGGCACCGCGGTGCTCGAGGTTGCGCAGGGCTGTCAGGGCCGCGTCAACAATGTCGTAGCCCGGCTCGCCCCGCAGCGTGGCGATAATGGCGAGGCCGCAGGCGTCCTTCTCCTGCTCCGGGTTGTAGAGTCCGGCCGCTTCGGGAAGCGCCGCGAACCGCTTGAAAGGTGACATGGCGGCCTGGTTCGGCTCGGACCAACTGGGGCTGTGCAGGGTTTGGGTCATGGGAGACGTCCTTCCTCCTGATCGTGCGTATGGGAGGGACAACATTGGCCCGAATCGGTGCGCCGGTGTGACGGGTGCAACAGAGTATGTTCTTACTCGAATTGTAGGCCAGCGCCGCTTCCTGCACTAACAGTTACGCGGCCCCGGCCCGGGCTTGCTCGAAACACCAACTGTTTAATGTCCGTTGCTTCCCTGCCGCCACGACGCTGTGGAACGGGCCTTGCGGGGGGGGTGACCCCGCAGCCCGGCTTTCGGGGACTGAGCTACTTGGTGCCCTCAGCCTCCGGCGCGGTCCCGGTGCTCTGGCGTCCGGGTGTTCCGGCTGCCGGTGCTCCCGCGGCGGGCTTGGTGCCGCCGCCGGGTTCCTGTGACGTCCCAGCTGGGGCGGAAACGTGACCTGGACCGCTTTGGTTCTCAGGGAGAGTATCACGCAATTCACTATCTGAGACAGCAGAATCCGAATGGTGGACGTCGCCAGAGGACGCCGGAACGGTCGCCGGCACCTTGTTTTCCGCGCCGTTTCCGGCCTTAGTACCCTCCGCGGCGGGGGCGTCATCTGCGGCATGGGCCGCGTCATGGTCGTCCGGAACCGTGATCTCCTCCGCATCCGCGTCGGCGTCCGTATCCGCATCGGCGTCCGACGGCGCACGGCCCGCCAGGTACACGGTGTCGGGCTCGGTGCGCTTGCGCAGGCCCAGGATGACGAAGATGGCCAGCGCGCCCAGCAACACGACGATGCTGGTCCACACGTTCAGCCGGGTGGTAATGCCGAAGAAGGTGATCTGCTCGGCGTCATCGATCCGCATCGCCTCGATCCAGACCCGGCCCAGCGTGTAGTAGACCGCATACAGGGCGAACAGCCGGCCGCGGCGGAAACGGAACTTGCGGTCCAGCAGCAGCAGGATGCCCACCCCGGCCAGGCTCCACAGGGACTCGTAGAGGAAGGTCGGGTGGAAGAGTGTGCCAGCGGCCATACCCGGCGGGAAGTTCGGATTGTCCGCGTCGATCTGCAGCCCCCACGGGAGCGTGGTGGGCCCGCCAAAGAGTTCCTGGTTGAAGTAGTTTCCCCAGCGGCCGACCGCCTGGGCCAGCAGCAGCCCGGGTGCGGCGGCGTCGAGGAACCCGCTCAGTTTGACACCTGCCCTGCGGCAGCCGATCCACGCGCCCACGGTGCCAAGCAGCACGGCGCCCCAGATCCCCAGACCGCCGCGTTGGAGCTGCGGGATCAGGGACAAGTCGCCGGTGCCGTCGAAGCCGGGGCCGAAATAGGCATCCGGCGAGGACACCACGTGGTAAAGCCGGCCTCCGATGATGCCCAAGGGGATGGCCCAAATGGCGATGTCCCAGACGCTGCCCTCCGGGGCGCCGCGCTTGGCCCAGCGGACGGACGTGAGCCACAGCCCCACGACGATGCCCAGCAGGATGCACAGGGCGTAGGCATGAATGCGCAGTGACCCCCATGGCAGCGGGATGTCGAAACCGGACCATTCCGGGCTCGGAATACTCGCGGGGATCATCGCTGCCGCGTGGAGGACTGACTGCATGTGTTTAAGCTTCTTCCCTGGTGAGGCCGGTACTGAGGTCTTTCGTCAAGGACGCTACCGCATCGACGCCGCCGTCGCCGATGGCCACGACCAGCGCGGTGCCAACAATCACGCCGTCCGCGTAGGCGGCAATCTCGCGGACCTGGTCCGCGTTGGAGACGCCAAGTCCCACGCAAACCCGTTCAGCGCCGGCAGCACGCGCGGCGGCGACGACGTCCTTGGCCGCGGAGCTGACCGACGTCCGGGCCCCGGTGACGCCCATGATCGAGACGGCGTAGACAAAGCCCCGGCTCGCGTCAACGGTGCGCTTCATCCGCGCCGGTGAGGAGGACGGTGCCACCAGGAACACCCGGTCCAGGCCGTATTTGTCCGAAACGGCCATCCATTCGGCGGCTTCGTCCGGGATCAGGTCCGGGGTGATGAGACCGGCTCCCCCGGCTTCGGCGAGCTGGCGGGAAAAGTCCTCCACACCCATCCGGACCACGGGATTCCAGTAGGTCATGACCAGCACCGCAGCGTCAGTCTTGCTGGTAATGCCGCGGACGACGTCGAAGACATCCTTAACGTGGAAGCCCTTGGCGAGGGCCTGCGTCGTCGCTGCCTGGATGACGGGGCCATCCATCACCGGGTCCGAATACGGGATGCCGATTTCGATCAGGTCCGCGCCGTTCTCCGCAAGGGCGATGCCGGCTGCGATGGTGTCTTCCACGCTGGGGAAACCGGCCGGAAGGTAGCCGATCAGAGCTGCACGGCCCTCGGCCTTGGCGCGGTCAATGGCCGCAGCGGACTTGCTGGCGGTCCTGGCCGCCCCGGCGTCGGTCAGGTCATTCACAGCTGTTCCCCTTCGGCGGCGATCTCGTGTTCGGGTGAATCCTTATCCAGCAGGTCGAACCATTCGGCAGCGGTAGCCACGTCCTTATCGCCGCGGCCGGAGAGATTAACGATCATGATCTTCTCGGCTGCCCTTCCGGGCCCGGCTTCGGCAGCGAGCCGCTGGCCCACCTTGATAGCACCGGCCAGCGCATGCGCGGACTCGATCGCCGGGATAATCCCCTCGGTGCGGCAGAGCAAGCGGAAGGCGTCCATGGCTTCACTGTCAGTGATCGGTTCGTAGCTCACCCGTCCAATGTCCGCGAGGTAAGAGTGCTCCGGTCCGACGCCGGGATAGTCCAGGCCTGCCGAAATAGAGTGCGATTCGATGGTCTGGCCGTCGTCGTCCTGCATCAGGTAGGAGCGTGCGCCGTGCAGCACTCCGGGCTTGCCGAGCGTGATGGTGGCGGCATGGCGGCCGGTTTCGACGCCGTCGCCGCCGGCCTCGAATCCGTAGATCTTCACCGAAGGATCATCCAGGAAGCCGTGGAAGAGGCCAATGGCATTGGAGCCGCCGCCGATGCAGGCGCACACCGCGTCGGGCAGGCGGCCGGTCTGCGCCAGGATCTGGGCGCGGGCTTCCTCGCCGATGACCTCGTGGAAGTACCGGACCATGGCCGGGAACGGGTGCGCCCCGGCAACTGTGCCCAGCAGGTAATGCGTGTTGTCCACGTTGGCCACCCAGTCGCGGAGCGCCTCGTTGATGGCATCCTTGAGGGTCTGGGAGCCGTTGGTCACCGGAATGACAGTGGCCCCGAGCAGTTCCATCCGGGCCACGTTCAGGGCCTGCCGGCGGCAGTCTTCGGCGCCCATGTAAACAACGCATTCCAGGCCCATCAGGGCGGCGGCAGTGGCGCTGGCGACGCCGTGCTGCCCGGCGCCGGTCTCGGCGATGAGTCGGGTCTTGCCCATCCGCTTGGCAAGGAGTGCCTGGCCCAGGACGTTGTTGATCTTGTGCGACCCGGTGTGGTTCAAGTCCTCGCGCTTGAGGAAAAGCCGGATCCCGCCGGCGTGCTCGGCGAAGCGCTTGGCTTCGGTCAGCAGCGAAGGCCTGCCGGAGTAGTTCTTGTTCAGCTCCGCAATTTCTGCGGTGAACTCGGGATCGGCTTTGGCCTTCTCGAAGGTGTCTTCCAGCTCATCCAGGGCCGCGATGAGTGATTCCGGCATCCATCGGCCGCCGTAGGAGCCGAAGTAGGGTCCGGGGGCATGCCGCAGGGATTCTCCACCCTGCAGGAACGCGTCCACGGTGCTTTCGCCTGAGTTGGCTGCTGGCGCATCGACCATCAGTCTCACCATCCTGTTCCACTGCTTATTTGATCTGGGGGCCGCACGGAAGCCCTGACCGCCTCCGGACGGGCATTGCCCGGCCGGACCACGGATCAGGAACGTGCGGCGATTTCTTCTGCTCCTGCGGCCATAAATTCGGCGATCCGCTCCCGCGGTGTCGCGTCGCTGACCAGCGTTTCGCCCACGAGGACGGCATTGGCGCCGTTGGCGGCATAGTGCCGGACGTCGTCGACGCCGCGAACACCCGATTCCGCGATGACCAGCGCACCGGCGGGGATGTTTCCGGCGAGTTCGGCGAAGACGGCACGGTCGACGTCGAGTGTCTTGAGGTTGCGTACATTAACCCCGATGATCCGGGCATCGGCAGCAACCGCCCGTTCGACTTCTCCGGCGGTGTGCGTCTCGACGAGTACGTTCATCCCGAGTTCGCGGCTGAGGGCCGTGAACTCGCGCAGTTGCGCGTCGGACAGGGACGCAACGATCAACAGGATCAGGTCGGCCCCGTGTGCCCGGGCCTCCCAGATCTGGTATTCGTCGATCATAAAGTCCTTGCGCAGCAGCGGAATGTCCACGGCTGCCCGAACGGCGTCGAAGTCGGCCAGCGAGCCGTTGAAGCGGCGCTGTTCGGTCAGGACGCTGATCGCGGCGGCACCGCCGTCGGCGTACTGCACCGCCAACGATGCGGGGTCAGCGATGCTGGCGAGGTCGCCTTTGGAGGGACTCCGGCGCTTGATTTCGGCGATGACCTTCAGCTGCTCCCGGCTTGCCGAAGCGCCGCCAAGGGCGGTCCAGGCGTCGCGAGCAGGCGGGGCTGCAGCCGCGCGCTCCTTCAGTTCTGCGAGCGTCACAAGGCGCTGGCGGCCAGCCATATCCTCCCTGACACCGGCATTGATGTCATCGAGAACGCTCACCCTTAGTGGCCGGCGTTCTTCAGCTTGCTGCCGCCAACACCGTATCCGGCTTTGCGCATGGCGAAACCAATGACCAGGCCGATCGCCATCACCACACCACCCGCGATGAAGATCGGGGTGTTGGCGATAACAAAGGCGATCGACATAATGAGCGCGCCGACCAGCATCACCAGGACGGTGGTCCAGGCGGCCGGGCTGTTGCCGTGGCCCGTCGGTTCGCTGTGGTCAACGTCGTCGTAGGAGTAGCCGGTTCCGGCAGCCGGCTTGGGGGCGGAAACAGGGGCATTGCTCATGGGAATCTCCTCAGGGTAAATACTGCTTACATTCTGCCATTTATTGTCCGTGTAGTTGGCCGCGCCCGCGGAATCGGCTCAAGTGGGGTCGTCACCGCGGGACAACCGGTCCCAGCTGTCGATCTCGTCAGTTGGGCCGGCCGGCGCCGCAGCCCCGCCGGCGGCGGCAGTTGCCGCGGTGTCATATTTTGTGCGCGAGCGCCAAAAGCGGCCTGCGGGGATGATCAGCAACGCGCTGAGCCCCAGCAGGACGCCGGCGACGACGGCGAGGACCGGGAACACCGTCACGTCCACCTGGACGTCGCTGCCGGAGATTCCGGTGGCGGCGGCGATGGAGCCCTGGGCTGCGGCCGCCGGGTCCGCGAGGACGAGCACGGCGGCGCCGACGATGCCGGCGGCGGCGAGCAGGATCAGCGCGGTGATGATCCAGCGGGCGATCCGGCCGGCAATCGACGCGGCCAGGCCGCCGGCGAGTGCCACCAGGGCCAGTGCCGTGACTGTGGTGGCGGCTTTGCTGCCTTGCACGTGCAGGCCGTCCTGGCTGCTGACGGCCGCCCCGAGCTGGGCCGGATCGAGGTGGACGGTTAGCCAGCCCTGCGTTGTGGTACCAAAGACGGCAAGTGCCAGCGCCGTAATGGCCAGGACCAGGGTGGACTTACGTGCCCAGCGCGGAACCACCGGGCTGGTGCTCTTCACGACGGTGCCGCTCATGGCTGCGTCCCGGGAATGGAAATCGAGTCCGCCGTGATGTTGCGCAGCGACCGGGCAGAGTGGACGGCCCGCAGCGGGGCGGCGGCCTTGTTGACCGTCTCCAGCGCCTCGGCGGCGTTGACGGAGTCGGCCACAATGCCGCCACCGGCCTGCACGTAGGCGCGTTCTTCCCGCAGCAGGGCAGAGCGGATGGCAATCGCCATGTCCATGTCGCCGGCGAAGTCAAGGTAGCCCACCACTCCCCCGTAGATCCCGCGGCGGTGCGGCTCAAGTTCGTCAAGCAAGCGCAACGCCCGCGGTTTGGGAGCGCCCGAGAGCGTTCCGGCGGGAAATGTCGCCTTCAGCACTTCGTAGGCGGTGGCGTTGGGGGCCAGTTTGCCCACCACTGTGGAAACCAGATGCATGATGTGGCTGAACCGCTCGACTTCCATAAACTGGGTCACGTCAACGGATCCGGCGACGCAGACCTTGGACAGGTCGTTGCGGGAGAGATCCACAAGCATCAAATGCTCGGCGCGTTCCTTTTCGTCGGCGAGGAGTTCTTCAGCCAGCGCCGTGTCCGCCTCAACGGTTTTGCCCCGCGGTCTGGACCCGGCGATGGGGTGGGTGATGACGTCCTCGCCGGTCACGGTCACGAGTGCTTCCGGGGAGGACCCGACGATGGAGTACTGCCTGCCGGCAGTATCCTCGAGGCTGAAGATGTACATGTACGGGCTGGGGTTGGTATTCCGCAGAACCCGGTAGACGTCCAGCGGATCCGCGCCGCATTCCATTTCGAAACGCCGGGAGATGACCACCTGGAACACTTCGCCGTCGACGATCGCTTCCTTGCCGCGGTCCAGGGCGGCGAGGTAGTCCGCTTCCTCCCAGCGTTCCTGCACGCTCGAGGCGAAGTCGAGTGCGGCGGCGTCGAGCACGGAGACCGGCTGCCGGACGGGGGCGCTGACCTTGGCCAGCAGGGCCTTGACCCGGGCGACGGCGTCGTGCCACGCCTCGTCGACGCGCTCGGTGCTGTTGTCGAAGTTGATGGCGTTGGCAATCAGCAGCACGGTGCCGTCCATGTTGTCGTGCACGGCCATGTCAGTGACGAGGTTCAGCGCCATGTCGGGCAGCTGAAGGTCGTCCTCGGGCGGGCTGGTCAGCTTTTCCCAGTGCCGGACGGTTTCCCAGCCGAGGAATCCGACCAGGCCGGAGGTGAACGGGGGCAGGCCTTCGAACCGGTCGGTGCGGAGGGCCTCGACGGTGTCGCGGATCGCGTCCACCGGGCTGCCGCCGAGCGGGACGCCGACCGGCGGTTCGCCGAGCCAGTGCGCCTGACCGTCCTTGGTGGTTAGGGTGGCCCGGGACCGGGCACCGATGAAGGAGTAGCGGGACCAGGCGCCGCCGACAGCCGCGGATTCCATCAGGAACGTTCCGGGCTGGCCCTGGGCGAGTTTGCGGTACAGCCCGATCGGGGTCTCGGCGTCAGCCAGTACCTTGAGCCGGACGGGGATAACACGGCTGTGGCCTGCGAGTTCACGGAACTCCGCCAGGCTTGGGCTAATGATTCCAAGGTCCTGCATGGCTGTGATTTCCGCCTGTTCTTTCAGTGGTGGTCCTGATGGTTGCTTGGCTGTGGCCGGATAGCGGCGCCGCCCCGGTGCGGTTGTCCGCCGCGGTCAACTGCCGGGTCAGTCGGCGGGGCCGGTGACAGCGTCGAGATCGCGGCCCGCAAAACAGGTCCGGGTCCCGGTGTGGCAGGCGGCACCGACCTGGTCCACCCGGACCAGCAGCGCATCGCCGTCGCAATCCATGGCGAGCGACTTGACCCACTGCACGTGACCGGAAGTGTCGCCCTTGCGCCAATACTCCTGGCGGGAGCGGGAGAAGAACGTCACCCGCCCGCTGGTCATGGTGCGGCTAAGTGCCTCGTCGTCCATCCAGCCCAGCATCAGCACTTCATGGGTGTCAAACTGCTGCACAATCGCTGCGACCAGCCCGGCGCTGTCGCGTTTTAACGCTTCGGCGAGCCCTGCGGGGAGCGGGCCCGCAGGCGCGGCAGGAACAGTCGCGGCGACGGCGTCCCCGTTATCCGGGGATCCATCAAGCGGGTGGGCACTACCAAGGGCGGGGGCGGGCTGCTCAGACATCAGCTCAAGTCTAGTGCCTTCACTCGGGCCGGCGCCCAGTTGGCCCGCGGTCCGCTTGCAGCGCGGTCCGCCGAGGATCGGCGCCACCGCGATAAGATCGGGGCCGCTAATGCCAAAACTACGGCAATTCAAGTGCACACGAGCCGCTGTCTCGTGCTAGTTTCACAAGTGATGCATTTCGTCGATCCCTCCCGAGAATTCTTGGCCGAAACCCTGCTCGCGGCCGGCCCTGACTCCCCCACGCTCTGTGCCGGGTGGCAAACCCGGGACCTTGCCGCGCACTTGTACCTGCGCGAGCGGAAGGCCGCTGTTGGTCTGGGGCTGCTGGTGAAGCGGCTGGCCAAGGCATCGGACCAGGCCACGGCCGCACTGGCAGCGAAGCTCACGGCGCCGGAGGAGTACACCAAGCTGGTGAGGTTATTCCGTACCGGTCCCTCCGCGTTCTCGCCAATGAAGATCAAGGCCCTGGACGAAAGCGCCAACCTGATCGAATACTTCGTCCACACGGAAGACGTCCGCCGTGCCGTCGACCGCTGGGCGCCCCGTGCCCTGGACGAGGACTACTCCGACGCCCTCTGGGACGATCTGATCAAGCGCGCCGCCATCTTGTACCGCGGCGTGGACCTGGGCATTGTGCTGGTGCGCCCTTCTGGCCCCCGGCACGTCGCCAAGCGCGCACCGGTATCCGTGGCGATCGTTGGCGAGCCGGGCGAGCTCCTGATGCACGCCCACGGCCGGACCCGACATTCGCTCGTAACCTTCGAAGGCCAGCCGGACGCCGTCGCGCTCCTGCAGTCAGCCGAAGTCGGGCTCTAGGTGTACTCAGCCAGGACGTTGGTTACACGGTGAAAGGGTGAAGACCTCTTAGGTTGGTGGTTACCACACTCACCGAACGACTAAGAGGTCTTCATG
>NZ_JBEPPA010000021.1:0-39276 GCF_040547075.1 Arthrobacter sp. UYCu512 | reverse complement strand
AGGACCCGATTTTGCTCCCCGAACTCACGGCAGCATAATCAAATAACTGACCTGCACGGTGTCGAGACAACTCCACCACTCAGCGGGACGTAACCCGGAACCGCCGCCGACGACACAGATAAAGCAGCGCCATCCAGGTGCAGGAAACATAGGAACGAGCGCACCGCCGAGACGCACAACTGCGCCGAGGATGCCGCTTCACCGGCGCACCTCTCCGCAAGGAATCGTTGAACATCGATGGTCGTCAAGCCGTCAAACCCGACCCCGGCCGTCTCCAGCCGGGCGATAACCAACGGGCGTATCCGACCGATGTAAGCGGTGACCGTCCCCGCAGCGAGGCCCCGCTCCCGTGTCAGATATTCGGCGAAGCTGACCAGTAAGAGTTGCGAGGCAGTCGGCATCGCCGTCGAGGTGACCACTACCCCGTTGGCGGCCAAAACCCGACGCAAAGGCTGCGCGGCCTTCATCGTCCGATAATTCACATACCCCGCCGCCCGGCGGGTATAGAAGTATTTCTCCAGCACTTCGACGGTGAGATCCCCGACGGCAAGAGCTTCAACGTCCATCCATCGGCTTAGATGAGCGACGAACGCTATGTGCTGGTCGGCCGAAGCGGATGTGTAACCGACTCGGGCCAGGTCTTGCGCTACCGCGGGAACGTAAACCTCCAGCGGTCCCACGACCAACGAGCTGAGAACCTTGATCATGATGCTTTCCTCTCACGTAAACGAGAATCAAGCGTCCCGCTCCCGGGCGGATTATGCCGACATCAATGCCACGCAACCCGCACAGAATAAGGGCACCACCGGCGACATCGGCATAATCCGGACATCGGCATAATGGGTGCGGCAGCGTTGCCAGGCGGCCCCGGGCAGCGTCACGCCGATCGCGGCGACCAGCCCGGCGTGCGCGTCGGCGGTCACCAGTTTCATCCCGGTCAGGCCACGGGCGGTCAGGTCCCGGAAAAACCCCAGCCAGCCGGCCCCGTCCTCGGCGGAGGAGGCCTGGATGCCCAGGATCTCGCGGTGGCCGTCGGCGTTGACGCCGGTGGCGACCATCGCGTGGACGTTGACCACGCGCCCGCCTTCCCGGACTTTCAGGACGAGGGCGTCGGCGGCGACGAACGTGTACGGGCCGGCGTCCAGCGGGCGGGTGCGGAACGCCTCGACCTGGACATCGAGGTCAGCGGCCATGACCGAGACCTGGGACTTCGAGAGCCGGGTAATGCCCAGGGTTTCGACGAGTTTTTCCATCCGCCGGGTGGAGACCCCGAGCAGCTAGCAGTCGCGACCACTGTGGTCAGGGCGGTCTCGGCCCGGCGGCGGCGCTCCAGCAGCCAGTCCGGGAAATACGAGCCTTGCCGGAGCTTGGGGATGGCGACGTCCAGGGTGCCGGTGCGGGTGTCGAAGTCCCGGTGCCGGTACCCGTTCCGGGAGTTGCTGCGGGCCTCGGAACGGGCACCGTACTCGGCGCCGCAGACCGCGTCTGCCTCGGCGCTCATCAGCGCGTTGATAAAGGTCGTGAGCATGGATCGCATCAGATCCGGAGAGGCCTGCTCGAGCTGCTCGGACAGGAAACGGGCAGGGTCGATAATATGGGGTGCGGTCATCGCGTGGTAACTCCTTGAGAGAAGACTTTGGTCGGTCTTTCCAAGAATCACGCGATGGCCGCCTCACGTTCGGGAACAACACGCCCCGGGGCCGGGCCGTTACACCACGCTAATGGGCACTACCCCCGAGCGGGCCAGGGCGGCTTTTGGGACCTAACATATCGTCGACTATCGGCGGCGCTCTAACAGAGTTACAGACTCAATTACGCGTGTCCCCAGGATGCAGGCGGCGTGGGAACCCGCGCCGCCAAAAGCTTGACCGATCGGCCGCGTGCCGGGCGCTCACGCGGTCGATGCCTGGATTTTGACCCGGACCATTGGTTACTCAGAATCAGCCCTTTGGGCTGTCATTCGACTGGCAGCGGGACGTGTTGAAGTGGGACGAGTTCGAAGGGCAACCCGGCGGCCCGTTTGCCCACGAAGGATGGCAGGGCGTCCGCTAATAGAACTCGAGTAAGTCATCGATTGCCGCATGCAGCCAGCTGTTGAAGTCAGGGAAGTCTCCGCGCGCTTCCCACCCCGGAGACGCATAATCGTGGATTATTGCGACTTTGCCCGTCTCTAGATCCCAACAGGCGGAATCATCGTTGTCTTGTCGCTTGGCGAAGAGAATTAGCCGCCGCTGAGGGTATCGCTTGGCAATTCCCTGGTTAAGCGCTCGTAGTTGATCACCGGTCGGGATCCACCACGGTTCCAGTTCAAACAGCTCGCACTCGACCAGTCGAAGAAACCCTCGAGGGTATGAGAACCCGTCAGGTAGTTCTGCCGAAGTTAGCAGTAGCTCGTCCGTTTGATGCTTCTGTTCGCTGCTTGCGGTCGAGTCCCGTTCCGGTGAACGACCGTCTGCCGCTCCTCTTTTCCTGAAAAGTCCCATAGCAAGAGGTAACCACAGCTATTGGGCAGGCGACTCAGCTATGAAATTGGAAAATGTCCGTGGCTGAGCTGAATGCGAGCAGCGTGGAAGTAGGCTCCGTGATCCGCGGGCGTTTCGTGACATTCTTCAGCCCCCGGAGCGCATCAACGACGGCGAGATATTTGATACGTATTGGGCGTAATTGGCCGAGGAGTCGATGGCGTGGCGATCAATCGTGGCCGGGGAGTAGCCAAGTGCCTCAGCAATGATGGCGACCGGGGCGAGTTTGGTGAGTTCGTGAAGTGTTCCCAACCTTGCCGCCCGCGTGCTGAAGGCCGTGCTCAACCGCTGGGTGAGGGATGAGGCTTGGAGGTGTTTGCCGGGTGAGCCGCCGCGGAATACCCAGTTGCTGTTGGGGTGCGCGGCTGTCTGGTGATGGGTGGGGGTGGCTGCGAGTTCGCGCCAGGGTTCATCGAGCGGCGGCGTGAGCGCGATTTCGACGGTTCCGAGGGTGATGGTGAGGTTTTCCTTGGTCACGGTGACGTTGTCCCAGGTGAGTTTGACGATGTCGGCGACTTGCTGGCCGAAGACCAGGACGAGGATGGCTGCTGCTCGGTCCCTGGGGTTCATGTCAGTCGTGTGGCTGAGGTTTTGGATGAGCTCGGTTTGGGCGGCTGCGTCGAGTCGGGGGCTGGTGCCGCGTCGGTGGGGCTGCAGTTGCACGGAAGGATCGATAAGGCGTGTTTTGGTTGCCCAGTCCAGGAAGCGTGAGGCGATGCCTCGCGTTGTGGGCCCTTCTGCCTGCCAGCGGTCCAGGTGCGCCTGGTTCACTTCCGTGAGTTCGGTGTCTTGAGCGGTGAGCCAGTTCAGCAGTTCGATGGCGACGGTGACTGCTTGTTTGGCCCGGAGAAAGGTGCCTTGGGTGACCTCGTCCATCTGATTCATGCGGCGTTGGTGGTGCCAGCGAATGTAGCGGCGCATGATGTCCCGATGATTCGGGCTGGTGATCCGCTCGAGTGTCTGGTCGGCCCAGACGGTGAACCTTGCGTTGAGTTCATCACGGCGTGGCAGGGCATTGTGTTCGACGAGGAGCCCGCGGACGTATTCGCGGGTGCGTGATGCCGGAAGCTCATCGAAGCGTGCGTGGGTGATTACAGGCTCGGCCGCCAGTTGTTGAAGGAATTCGGTGACGTGAGGCTGCTGGATCCACGTGAGTCCGCTGTTGGCACGTTTCATGGACTTCAGGGCGGTGCCAATTGCCTGAAGAGCGGGGGAGGGCGGCTGGTTATCTGCCGGGCTGAGGAGCCTGTCGACGGTCATGGCCAGGATGCATGTCCAGCATCGGTTGCCGGAGTGGAGTTCGTCTTCGGTGCCGCATCCGATGCAGTCGACGTTGAGCTGAACGCCGGAGCATTTCCGGCAGGCCGGCAGCGTGTCGATGCGGCCGGGCAGGACGCCTTCGTGGCCGCAGGCGCAGGTGCCGCGGGTTCTTTTGGCCTGTTGGTAGCAGTAGCCGCAGATTCCGCCGTCGGGCCACCGGACCGCGATTTGGTGGTGTTCGCCGCAGCGTCCGCAGGCTTCCTGATCGTGTCAAGTTCTTTTGGGTCCACAGTGACGGTTTGATTTGAGCCCACGTGTCAGTCCCTTGAGGGTGCCCCGGTGGCGGTCGAGTAGCCTTGAGGATGCCGGTGACTTGCGCGGTGGTGCATTCGGTGTTGGCCCGGTACTCCTGCAGCTGACCCAAGGTAGCAAGTACCTTGGCTGGTCTGACCTATACCAGGCTGACAGCGCGGAGGGCGTCAGCGCCTGGACTCTACCGGGCCACGTCAATTCCCCCCGCGGTTCCCTGCACCGTGCTGTGGTCAGGCCTCAGCCGCGGCCGGGTGCACGGTGCGTCCCGGCGGCGGGGGACACGCTTTACCGGGTTCAGCTCGGAGTTTCATGAGGAAGGGCAGATGCCAGGACCACGCGGTTCCGGCCCAGTGATTTGGCCTGGTACAGGGCAGCGTCCGCGGTGCTGATCATCCCCTGAAGGTCAGCGCGCCCGGGACCGGAGGAACTGATGCCGTAGCTCACGGTAGGCAACCGGGGGCCACCCGGGTCTTGGGACGCCAGTAGCAGGCGGCTTATTTCTGCCGCGATTTGCCCGGCACGGTGCGGATCTGCTCCCGGCAATAAGAGGATGAATTCTTCTCCGCCGTAGCGCCCGATGAGGTCTGTGGAGCGGGCTGAGCCGGTGCAGGCGGCAGCGAAGGCCTGGAGGGCCGTGTCCCCGGCCGCGTGTCCGTATTCGTCGTTGACTGTCTTGAAGTGGTCAAGGTCGGCGAGAATCAGCGAGGCCGTGGTCTTGGTGCGACGCAGCCGAAGCAGTTCATTCAGGGCCAGGTGCAGGAATGCGGTGCGGTTCAGGAGTCCTGTCAGGCCGTCGTAGGTTGCCCGCGTCCGCAGGTCATGGGTCTGTTGTTCGTTGCTCAGGACAGCCATGCTGAAGGACACGACCACCAGAAGCGCCGTGGTGGCAAGAGCGGTTGGCGGGGATCCGAAGTAGGCCACGAACACCGGCCCGTGGGGGCCTTCGGCCATGAATGCCGCCCATCGGCCGAAGTAATAGGCTGCAAGGAGCCCGGACGCCGCTGCCATCGGGCGCTGGACGCGGGAGTAGCCGGGCTTCAGCAGCCATAGCTCGCGGGACGCGAGGGCAATCATCAGCCCCATCAGGGCAAGGAAAACCGGGCCGCCTGACCAGTCATTGGACGCGGGGTCGTCGACAACGGACGCCGCGACCGTGATGGCCGGCCCGGCTCCGAGCTGCCAGGCTCTGGGGCGTGCCGTTCTCAGCGACCGGGCACCAGCCCAGACGCTGGCGGCGCCCGTCACCAGCACGGAGTTTCCCAGCGGGTTTGCCCAGACCTGATGAACGGTCCCGTCAAGGAGGTACGCCGCGGATCCGGTGAGAAACAGGACGAGGGCCGCGCACCACCACGCGCTGTAGGCAGACCGGGTATGGCGGAACGTGATGAAGTAAAACAGCAGGAGAAGGGTCAGCGTGACCACACCGGAAGCGACGCGCAGTGTCCCTGTATCGAGCATCATGTCGTGGTCCCCCCGGATCCGCCACCTCAGTGGCACTCAGTATGACAGCCCCGGCCCCGGAGCCGCCGACCGAGGCGGAGAAACTGGCCGACGATACCCTCAGCCCACGGGGAATGGCATTGTGATCGGAGAACCGGCCACGCTAAGTGGTCCCGTTTGATCCACCGGCAGGAACGGAACGCAGCGCGGCCTTCCGGCCCGCCAGGCACGGAGCAAGGAAAGCCTCCACGAACGAGAGCCGAACGCTGCGGATCCAGCGGACAACCGGCCGAAGCGGCGCTGGCCTGACTGGCTGTGTCCAGTGCTTGGACCCCGGTGACGGCTTGATTTGAGCCCACTCCGTGGTGGTTCTGGGATCATCGTGGGTATGGTTTCTTCCGGATTGCCCGAGCTCGATGTTGCCCGTGCGCGCCGTTGGTGTGCAGGGCGGGTGCCTGCCAGGTTCAGGGATGAGATTCGGGTGGAGTGCGATGTTGCTGCCCGTCACATCACGATTCTTGAGTGCCGTCCGCCATGGGATGAGAACGGGGAAACGCAGTGGTCCCGGTTTCCCATAGCGAGGATGTATTTCACCAAGAAGACGGGGCTGTGGACCTTGTTCTGGCGCGACCGGAATCTGAAGTTCCATCAGTACCGGTTCCTCGCTCCCAGCCCGAGTCTTCAGGTCCTTCTGGATCATGTGGATAAAAGCGGGGATCCGATTTTTTGGGGATAGCAGCCAGCAGGGGTATTCATTCATCCCGGGGTTGCTGGTTTTTGGTGTGGGCCAGCCGGTAGGAGTCCGTTCCGGTCTCGATAATGGTTCCCTTGAACGTGAGCCGGTCAACGATGGCTGCGCAGAGTCGGGGGTCGGTGAAGGTCTTGGTCCAGCCCGAGAATGATTCGTTGGTCGCTATGGCCACGGATGCTTTCTCCTCGCGTTCTGTGAGGACCTGGAAGAGCAGTTCGGCGCCGCGTTTATCCAGTTCCATGTAGCCCAGTTCGTCGATGCACAGCAGATCGACGCGTCCGTAGCGGGCGATGGTCTTGGCCAGGACCTTTTCGTCCTCGGCCTCGACCAGTTCATTTACCAGCCTGGTGGCCAGGGTGTATCTGACCCTGAAACCCTTTTCCGCGGCGGCCGTGCCGAGACCGATGAGTAGGTGGGATTTGCCGGTTCCTGAGTCGCCGATGAAGCACAGCGGCTGGCCTTTCCTGATCCAGTCCCCGGTGGCGAGGGTATTGATCGTGGCCTGGTTGATGTTCGGGTTCGCCTCGTAGTCGAAGTCGCCCAGCCATTTATCGCGGGGGAAGTTCGCCGCTTTCACTCTCCGCAGGGAGCTGCGCCGGTCCCGGTCATCGCACTCGGCGAGCAATAGCTCCGCGAGGAATCCCTGGTATGAGAGCTGTTCTTTCCCTGCCACGGTCAAGGCTTCCTCAAGTACGGTCCTGATTGTTGGCAGGCGCAGCCGGCGACATGCCTGTTCCACTGCGGCCATGGCGGCCTGTTCAGTCATTCCGCGCCGGCGGCGCAGCGGCTGGGAGGTGACAACCGGTGGGGTCGGGCTCATGATGCGTTTCCTTCTCTGGCAGGGACAGGATCCGGGGACGCGACGCGGTCCGGCAGTCTGAGGAGCCGGTCATATGCCGCCATCGACGGCAGCGGCCGTTTGTCTGCCGGCAGGCCGGCGATCACTGCCGCGGGATCTGCCAGGCGGCGCTGGGTAAGGCTGAGAACCCGGTGCTGGACAATTTCCGCTCTCCGGTGGGGAACTTGATCGGCCGGGCCCCGCGCCGTGGCGCGTTCAGCTGCTGCCCGGCGGGCTTCTACGGCGACAACATCTGCCGTTACTGCCCCTACCCGCAAGGCTGCGGCGATTCCGTCGACGACGTCCCGGGCATCCATCGAGCGGTGCAGGAGTAGGACATCGATCAATTCCCTGGTCCCTGCCGCGTCGCCGTCGGTTTTCCTGACCGCTGCCCAGAACGCGTCATGAGCCGGAGTGAAAACGCCCGAAGCGCGGGCCTGGGACAAGGCGGTGGATCCCGGCAGAGCACCGGGCTTTATGCGGAGTACTTCCAGATAGTGGTCCAGCTGAACGCACTGCCCGCCCCTGGCCACGGTGCGCGGATGAGTGGCAATCAGTGTTCTGCCGTCAAAGACCTGGATCTCCGTCGCCCGCAGCGAGACCCGGACTTTGCGGCCGATGAACCGGGCCGGAACGGAATATCTGGCCGTCCTGACACTGATCAGCGCCGAGCGGTCGACCCGGGGACTGAGGACCAGGCCCGGATCAAACCCTTCAACCGGTACCGGCGCCAGGAAAGGACGTTCAGCGGCGAAGTCCTGGCCCACCGTGTTGATCCTGTTGCCGATCCGCCGGCGGTCCTCGCCCTCGTCCCATGCCCGGATTTTCCGGTTCAGCTCAGCCAGGGATTCAACAACCGGCACCGGGGTCAGGAAATTCCGCCGGAACCGGCCGATCTCTCCTTCGACGCCGCCCTTTTCATGGGCGCCGGAGATGCCGGGCTCGCAGTAAAAAGGATCAAAGCCGTAGTGGGATCGAAACAGCACCCAGCGCTCGTTTTCCATCCTCTGCCGACCGCCCCCCGTAAAGGACTTTAGTCACCGCGCTGGTCAGGTTGTCATACCGGATATGCCGCACCGGGATGCCGCCGATCATGTCGAACGCTTCGATATGACCCTCCAGGAATGCTTCCTGGCCGCACGTCGGATAGACCCGGTGGATCGTTTTGCCGGAATGGGAGAGACGGAAAGCGAACATATAGCATCTGGTCCGGACGCCGGCCAGATCCACCCAGACATCCCCGAAATCGACCTCGGCCTCGGCGCCGGGTGCGTGTTCCTGAGGAATGAAAACCTCCGGTCCCCGCCCGGCACCGGCTTCAATCTCCGCCCGCCTCACACGGACATAGTCCCGGACGGTCGAATACGAGGTACCGGAGAACCCATGCTCATCAGCGAGCCGGGCGAAGATACGCCGGACGGTATGACGCTGTTTCCTGGGCGCCTGAAGATCCTCGGACAGCATCGCATCAATCAGGACCTTGGCCGGCTCCAGCTGCCGTGCCACTCTCACCGGCGTCTTCCGTGGCGGCGGTTCCGCGGAATCCAACGCCAGCCGAACGAGCCGTCGCCCTACTCCGTGGCGCCGGGCCAGCGCACGAATAGATAGTCCCTCCACCCGCGCATCCCGGCGAATTCTGGCAAACAGCTCCACTTTTGACCTCATCCCATGCCCTCCACCGTTGGAAACCAATCAGATGAGAACAACGCTGGGGTGGGTCCAACTCAAACCGTCACAAGCTGCCCGGCGAGTCGGCAGGTGGGCTCAAATCAAACCGTCATACCGGGTTCAACTCAAACTGCCACAACCAGGCTTCCGGCCATTTGGTGGGGTCGCCGGCTTTGCGTGGCCTAGGCATCCTCGTCCGGAGGCAGAACGCGGATCCGGCGGGCGATGGGTGCGCCGGGTGTGATGCCCAGGTCTTCTGGACGCTTGGGAGCGTTGGCTGTCTTGGCGGCGCGCATCTGCACGTAGGGTTCGAACAGGTCGTTGGGCGTGCATTCGAGGATGTCGCAGAGGGCGGCGAAGGTCTGGGCGGGAATGCGCTCGGGTGTTCCGGTGACGAGGCGGTGGACCTGGGCGTTGGAGAGGTTGATGCCCCGGGCTTTGAGCAGGGGGAGCAGCTCGGTGGTCTTCCAGAGGTTTCGTTGGGCCATAAGCTGTCGGAGGTTCCAGCGGTAGCCGATCCGTCGTTGTTCAGCCATGGCTGTTCCCCTCGCCGTCGCCGTTGCGTAGCCGCTGGGCGATCATTTTCTGGATGGTCTTCTGTTTGAAGTCCGCCGACACGGAAGTATAGAGGGCCGTGGTCGAGGAGTAGCTGTGCCCGACCTGCTGCTGGATGAACAGCGGGTCGTAGCCGGCCTCGATCAGATGCGTGACGTAGGAGTGCCGCAGGGTGTGCAGGGTCAGTTCTTCCGGTAGGCCGGCGATCGTCCGCACCCGCTGGAAAGACCGGTCGAAGTTGCGGTAAACCGTGGAGCCGGAGCGTTCAGAGGGCCAGAGGCTGGCGGACCGGTCAGCGGTGGGGAAACGTTTCCGGCCGTCAGGGGAGAGCCAGTACTCCAGGAGCCCGACCACCCAATCGAACTCGGGGACGGTGAGCACGGTCCGGCGGCGGGGCCCTGACCCCTTGGTTCCCTTGGCCCACCGCACCTGTAGCGCCCCAAAGCGGCCGAACTGTTCGACGTGCGGGTTGGGCCCGAAATCGACGTACTCGAGCATCACCAGTTCACGCCGCCGCAGCCCGTAGGCGTAGGCCACCTTGAAGGCAGTCGAGTCCCTCAGAGCTGGAAGCCAGCGCTTGGAACCCTTGGCGAACTCGGTGTCGACCAGGTCGTCGGCAGCGTCGAAGAACGTCTGAAGTTCGGTCCGGGTGAACGCCCGGCGGCGTGCCGGCACGGCATCGTCAGTCGTGTGCCGGGGTGAGTTCCACTCGAAGACTACCTGTACCGGGATGTCGGAAAAGACCCGTTCGCAGAACGCTGCCCAGCCGTAACGCCCATCCGTCAGATAGGAGCAGAAAGCCCTGATTGCCCCGGAATTGGCCCTCAGCGTTGATAACGCCAGCCCTTTCTCTGAGCTGCGGCGGTCCGCCAGGAACTCGTCCACGTGATGCGCCGACCACGTCCACGGATACTCGTTCGCGTGCTCCTGGAATCTCTGCACCGTCCCGCAGGAGCTTTTGATGTACGACGTCGACAACCCGCGAGCCAGCATCTGTGCCCGCCAGCCGTCCAGCATCGCCTCGAAAACTCGATCCTCGGCACGCAGCAGCCCGACATTCACATTGGTCAGAAAGGCCGGAATCCGCCCAGGTTCGATACTCACAGAGCAAACTGTACGCAATAATCTCTCATCTAATGAGAGATTACGCCGCTAGGCCGCGTCACCACGCACACTCGTCTGCCGAGGGCGCTTGCTGTTCGAGTGACGCGACGTGTCGCTGACCTGCGAAAACGCCTCAAAGCAGGTTGGGACGAGTTCTCTCATCTACTTCTACTCGTCCCACTCGAACGCCGATAATGGACCTTATGTAAGGTTGTTAGTATGTAAGGACAAAAAAGCTTTCGATCCAATGCCACCAACTATGCCCTTCCTTCCACTAGACCTGTGCGTCGCAACGTTGCGCCGACTGACAATCGCTGAGGCATAGGCAAAGCCTCTCCGCATCTATCCAACAGGTTGTTGGACTATTTGAACGGGCCGGCTACCACTGGAGACTGCATCCGCGGCTGCCACCATAACGCCGTTGTCAGGACGGCAGCTTCAAGATCACGGATATCGGCGTTAGAAAACCCGAACATACAGCGGAAGAGCCTCCGTCGTGGCGACTTTTCATCAGCTAAACGCCGGAGCATTCGGCTCACCAATAGATGGCGACGATCTCGACGTCAAGAAGCTTTTCCGGCCCGCGTGGCTTTTGGGTAGATTCAACGGCCTCGGCCGGAATTTGGCTCAATGAGAATCGGAGCTGTGTTACTTCTCTTGCGTCCTGACGGAATTCTTGAAGCTGTTCGGGGCTGGGAGGAACGGGTACGACTTGGGAGACTAGCTCGGCAACTGCATCGAAAGCCGCCCGTTGGCCAGAGGCGCTGGAAGCTCGGTCGCTCTGTGCCGAGATCAAGGCATCAAGCCCTTCACACTCCTCCCACGAACGAGGAGGGGTCGAGAGATCCAAAAGATTGCTTGCAAACAGCCTGAGTGCCTTTGCCAGTGCCTCGCGTTGTTTCTCCACACGGGCGTCCGTGGGCGTCCTGTACTCGGTTCGCCCGGCAGCTTCAAGCAACCCCGGGAACTGCGGGGCAAGCTCTGACAGGACCTCTGCGCCCTTGACAGGCGACCAATCGTCATGAAGTCCGTCTCTGGCCACCCGACACAGCATTTTGAATGACCCGTGGGCGAAAAGCACCCGGCGGACGTCCTTCCAGTACTGGTCGAGATCCGTCACGCCGACGACGTCGATCGGTTGCGTCGTGAGGCCCAACGACTCAGCAACAGAGGTCCTGGCGACATAGGATTGCCCATTGTGTTCGACAAGGGTGAGGTTCAGGCAACGGGACCGGATCGGAACCAGCCCAACCAACAATTGTTCAAGCATCCTGCTAACGGGCCCGATTTGCTCCATGACTTCGGCAGAGCCGGGAGCGTTCGTCATCTCCGGGTACTTTTTCGCAAGGTCAGAAAGTTCGGCCATCGTCAGGTTGAAGCGGTAGATCGGATCGGCTGCCAGTTCAACTTCGAGCTCCATCAGGTCTCCTCGTTTCAGCCGATCCACGTGGATAGAGTGAGCAGATTCATCCGTTTGCGCCAGGTCTTCAGCTGAAGTGGGTCCGTCCTGGAGCCCATTGCTTCGAAACCGGATGTCGATGGATTCCATCTCCAGGAGAGTCTTGAATTGGGACTGCGCAACCGACTTCCGCAGGGTCTGCCGCCCGAGGGTGGACGTAGATTGAAATCTCGAGCCGATTTCTGCACCCACACCTTTCGGGGCGACGGACATTTTGCTGGAGACCTCTGCCTGTTCGACAAGGACGTCTTGGTCCGTAAATTCTGTGGCGAGCTCGCCCTGTTGCGACACAAGCAAACTCTTCAAGCTCACCTCGTCCAGGTAAACAAATTCTCGCAAGGGCAAAACCGTAGGCGCCGGCGCAGCAGTCTCTCGGCGGTGTTTCGGATGCCACTTCCATGGAAGAAGCCAGAACCACCATTTCCAATTAGCTTTCATTCAACGATCCCTTCTTCTTCTGCTCGCGGTTAGCGGCAGCGCGCTCCAAGCCTTCGACGAAGTCGTCGCTGGCTACTGCTTCCGCTCCGCGCCGAAGGGCGCAGATCATAGATTCCGTCCAGACTGCAGCTAGTTCTGCGCCCGACCAACCGTCCGTCTCCTCTGCGATGAGTTCGTACGGCAGGTCCCCGACGGTGGTGACGGATGCTCCGTTCTTGAGGAGAATTTCATATCGGTCTTCAACATCCGGGAGGTCGAAGGCGATCTCCCAGTCGAATCGACCGGGACGCATCAACGCGGGGTCGATTTCGCTGATCCTATTAGTTGCCGCCACGACGACGACGTTGCCTTGGCCCTTGTTTATTCCGTCCATTAGCGTCAGGAGCTGGGCTACAAGACGGTTCGACGCCTCGTGAGAGTCTTCGGACCGGCGTGAGGCAACGCTGTCGATCTCATCGAAGAAAATGATGGCCTTATCGGCGCTCCGGGCTGCCTGGAAAATACTTCGCAGGATCTCCTCACTTTCGCCCACCCACTTGGAAACGATTTGGGGCCCACTTATGACGAAGAACTTGGCCTGGGACAGGGAAGCAATGATTTGCGCGAGCATTGTTTTGCCTGTACCGGGCGGCCCGGAGAAGATGACGCCGCGGATAGGTCTGGCACCGATTGCCTTGACGGAATCCTGCCGTTCAAGCTGGAGGCGGAGAATCTCGTTGGCGCGCTGGACTACACTCTTGTAGCCTCCGAACATCTCAAGTCCGAGAGGTTCCTCGAACGTCAGCTCGAACTGTGATGACAAGTCATGGTCGTTGTCGCGATGATCTAGGGCCCGAATCGGAGCTTCAGCAAGTATGTTGACCTTTTCGGAGACCTCGAAGTACTCAATGGTGTTTCCCTGTTGAAGTTCCTTGTCACCCGAGTACGGCACTGTTCTTGTCAGGCTTCCGGCCTCTACAAGGAGTCTCCCCTCCAGTACTTTCCTGACGATGTAGACGACTGGTTGTTCCTGCCACGCGCTCTTGGGGACTTTGACATAGCCGTCATTGTTAACAAGCACGACGTCGCCGCGCTTCACGCTACCCCGTTCGTGGTGCACAAGCCGCGACTCGTTTCCATTCCGGAAGCGGACTGTGACCTCCAGTCCCCTTTGTCCGACCGCCAAAACCAGGGCAAGATTTCCAGAGAAGTACTCCTCAACATCCTGCTCCGGGCCTGAAATCTGGGCTACCACGTAAGGACTCCTCTAGTCGTGCGGATCAGCGAGGGGCAAGAACAAGCTTTTTTCATGCATTTGCAAGGATGAGAGTCCGGTGACTACGTCCAAGTCCAATCGCCCATCTGTGCTTTGAACTGGCGGCTGATGAGGGCGAACATGCCAGGCACAGTGGAGGGGACAGCTCCGTGGTCGGGCGGCGCGTAGATCCGACCTTTGGTGATGAGGTTGGATCGGGCCACCGTAAGTTGGCTTGCTGCCCGGTTCAGCCGGAAGGCAACTTGGGGCGTGGACGATGCCTCATCGTTGTCTTCGGCCATGGATCCGATGTGCGCCGATCACACATCGGGAGGTCCCGGGTTGGACTTCCGACGCTAGCCTGATCTGCCTTAAATCGCCCCCTACTGGTCAGGTCCTGTGACTTCGAAGCCGATCTGACCGCGTTGCGCAACAGGCAGCGTGATTGGCGTCCCGAATACCTTAGACGTGATGCTGGCGATGCCTTCGCGTAGGTATGGAAAAAGGGTCATGACGGCGACTTCGTTGGCGAACAGCTCGACAACACGTTGGGGCGGTAGATCTCCACGGAGAAGTTTGTAGTCGACGGCCGCGATGACTCGGACTTCGCCTAGCGGTACCGCAACATCGCCAACGATTCGTATTCCGAACCCATCCTGATCCGAGCGGTGCTGGAAGCCCAGAGTGATCTGCCCATCTCGGGATTCGTCAGAGTCTTTTACTCCTTCAAACCTCTTGGCTGAAACCTCGTGGAACTCAATTGATCCCAGTTCCGACCGCTCAATTAAATCCTTTACGGCCCCGCGATCGACGGTAGAAAGTTCATTCACGGGACTCACCGCGCCAGTGCAAAATCAGTTCGCTTGGACGTCGCGGCGGACCAGGTCGATGTGCCGAGCCGCGATGCTTTTGCATCCGCGCTACGGATGTCCAGGAATCGAACTATGTCCATTTGTACCCAATCTGACTTGGCCGCGGCGAGGAAGATGGATTGGCCCTGGTCGCGCTCCACCCGATGTTCTATGAGTGCACCGACGGCATTGGCATACCTACGGACGGTTGAGAGTTTGGGGTCCGAGTCGTAGCGCTCAAATTTAGAGACGGCCTGCTGCGTCACACCCATGCGCTCAGCGACGTCGCCTTGCTTCAGGCCGGCTTCGCGGCGGAGAAGTACAAGCTCGGAGCGCATCGTTCGGTGTTCGCGGGCCAAAACTTTTGCGCGTGCTCTAACAAAATCTGAGGTCATCAAAGGTGCCGAAGGTTCGAATGAGGACATGGTGCCATCATAGGCGCACAACCTTGAGGTTGTGCAAGTCCCGAAAGTTACGTTTCGGTCCAGTCGGCCTCTCGGCCGTCGTTGTATCGATCCACAGCAAAATTGATTTCACTCTGCTGGTCTGTACTTTTCAGATGCTTGTGAAGGGCCAGAAGACCGTCCGGAAGTTCGTCTGGTTCGGCATGATAAAAGCGCAGACTCTTCGACAGCGCTTTGCGGCGCAGCTCATAGACATCGGGATCGCTTCGGATTGGTTTGATCGGAGTTCGCGCGTCACCGGTGTCCTCTAGCTCTCCTAGAGCTGCGGCCTCAAAAAGATCGTCGATCTCGCCCAGTTGATGGTCGCGGCTGAATCCCGAAAGACTCTCTAGCCAGGCGTCCAGAGCGGCGACAGACTCATGCGAATCATCGACGTAGTACTGCCACGTCCTTGGAGATTGCACCGGACTGCAGCATTTTGAGTCACTTCCCTTGCGACGATCCATAGAGCAAATCGTATCGGTTAGGTACGACATTAATTCCGGAGTCCGCCTGAGGTCAGCAATGACGAATCAATCGCGTCAAGATTGGGTCTCCTCGGCCTAGGCCGAAGGCCCTTTGGGTGCTGCGCTGGTCGCAAGACGGCGCCGTCACGCACGTTGGGACGTTGTCCTACAGGATGCTGGCAGGCTTGGTTTGCTGCCGAGTCACGGAGGTGGCCCTTGACCTCGAAGTGCTGCCGGGCAGTCTCCTGCTGCCTGCCCTCAAAATCGATGTCCAGCCGGACGTGTGGGTCACCGCCCCACGGTCCAACTCTTAGTGGAGCGTCACGTTCGCGCCCTCCTTCGATCTGGCGAGATGCGCGGAATCCAACATCGGCGGCCGCGGCGTCTGAAGAGTCTCCACGACCGAAGTCGAGGACTACATCAGCCAGGCATACAAGACCAAGGGCCGGAAGATCCCCACGGGTAAAATCTCGGAGGATGAACCCGACGAAAACTGATCCGCTATCAGCTGGCCGCGCCGCATCCCTTGCTAGGACTGGGCACTTTGCCTGTAATCACCAGGTGGGCGGCGAAGGGCTTAACGGGCGTAGGGGTCAATACCTTGAGTGGTCTTGCGGGGCGCAGTTCCTCGAAGGGACTTTGTGTCGGTGTCGGTGGTTAAGGTTGGAGATGGACCGGGTGCGAACGGCATGCGGCCACGATGAGAAGGGGGCCATCCATGGCCGATTACACCTACGACGAGATCGACGACGATCTGGCCAAGAATCATGACAAAGCACTCTTGGCGGCTCAGGTCCACCTGCTGGAAACCATCCCCAAGGTCACCCTCAATACTCCTGGCGGTCAGACAATCCGCAACCTTGCCGAGAGCTACGCTCTCTTGCGCGGCGCGGCATTGCAGGCCGGCGGAACGCATACCGATGGCTAACACGGAACTGCGGGAAACCACATTTCGCTGCCCAGTTTGCGAACAGGCGCTGCTGCAGCGCTACACCTATGGCCCCGATGACTCAGTGGCCAAAGTGATGGACTGGAACCCGGTGGGCAAGCCTACCTGCCCAGCCCGGCACAAGTTCGACTGGTCAGCAGGCGGCCCGGTCTAGCCGACGTCAGCCTTCCGCTCGTTGTCTTCGCGCCAGGCATAGAATTCCTGCTGCTTGGCGCGAAGTTTCGCCCAGGCCCGCACTATCACCGTTCCCCGGCTCGTTTATTGCCACCCGATACCGAGGGTGCGTAACTTTCTATTTCGCCGTCGGCGCTCCCAGCTATTTAGTTGAGGCCCCGGGGTCCTCTTGATCAAGCCTTGCCGGATATCGTCGATCTCCTCGGGCCCGAACCGCATCTGGCGGCCGCTCAAATCCGATAATCGACGTTACGTAAAGCTGAAGTGATCCGATCGCAAAATCTGCAGATTAGGATCCGCTGAAACGCACTCCCCTATTTCGGCTGCCCGGACGCCGACGTCCGTCCGAGGGAAGGGGCCGGCTCTGCTCCCCCGCTTACGACAGCGTTGACGGTGGCGGTCGCTGAGGCGATGGAGGAACGGGCCGAGCGCAGCGGCGGCCGTCTGCCCAAGCCTGCGGACCACCACATGGGCGTCCTGCTGAACCCACACGGCCCGTCTACAACTGTGACCTACAGGATCCCCGCGACCCCGAACACCTGGAACGAAAGCACCGGACGGATGGTTTCCAGATGTCCGCGACTGAACTGGACTCGTCGTTCAATGTTGTACTGGTACTCACATCTGTTCTGTATTCATCTGAGGGACGCACCCTGAGCACGTTGCAGATCTCAAACTGGAGATGACGTGACTCAGCCATTGAACAGGCTTTCAAGAAAGCGAAGCCTAGGTGTATTGTCCACGGACGTTAGGAACGCCCGGCGTGGATAGGTGACAAAAAGAAGACCTCCGAGTGGAGTGGGGCTTGTCTAAGAGTCCGATCCACAAGGAGGTCTTCAATGTCCCATGCTAACGCGCTCCTGACGCCCAAGGGCAGGCTCCGGCTGGCCCGCTGCGTTGTCGATGATGGGTGGACCCTTCGCCGGGCGGCTGAACGGTTCCAAGTGTCGGTGACGACCGCGGCGCGTTGGGCCGCGCGCTACCGCGCTCACGGTGAAGAGGGGATGGTTGACCGTTCCAGCCGGCCTGTCAGGTCCCCGCGGCGGACGCCGCTGCGGCGGGAGCGGCGGATCATCGCAATCCGGATCAACCGCCGGTGGGGGCCTGCCCGGATCGGTTTCCTGCTGGGCATCCACCCGTCCACGGTGCACCGGGTGCTTTCCAGGTTTGGGCTGGCCAGGCTGTCCTGGCTGGACCGGGCCACGGGAAGGGTGATCCGCCGGTACGAGCACCAGAGCCCGGGGGATCTGGTCCACGTCGACATCAAGAAACTCGGACGCATCCCTGACGGCGGCGGCCACCGCACAATGGGCAGGGCCGCTGGTAACCGGAACAAGACCGGCACGGAAGGGAACCGGCGGCCGGGCTACGCCTTCCTGCACAACGCAGTCGATGACCACTCCCGGCTCGCTTACACCGAGATCCTCACCGATGAGAAAAAGGAAACCGCGGCCGGGTTCTGGGAACGCGCGAACGCCTATTTCCAAGCGTGCGGAATCACCGTGAAGCGGGTATTGACCGATAACGGCTCCTGCTACCGGTCTCACGCCTTCAAGAACGCGCTGGGCCCGGAGACCAAGCACAAACGCACCCGCCCTTACAGACCGCAGACCAACGGCAAAGTTGAGCGCTGCAACCGCACCATGCTCGATGAATGGGCCTACGCCAAGCCCTATGCATCAGAGGCCGAGCGTGTTGCCGCTTTCGCCGACTGGCTCCATCATTACAATCATCATCGAGGCCACACCTCACTCAAAGGTCAGCCACCGGCCAGCCGTGTCACTAACCTCGCAGGTCAATACACCTAGGTGTCCGCGTCAAGATGAGTAGCGAGGGCTTCACCCGACAGATGCCGGCATCGACGGACACGGGGGCGGCGGAGTGCGGCGCGTACGGCGAGGCAGTCCGGGCAGTCCAGGCGAGCGAGCTCGATGCGGACGCGGCCGCTGAGCAACTGATCGACCGGATGACGGACGGGGAAATCCTTGAACTGCTCGACGGCGACTCCCCCGGGTTTCTGCTCCCGTTTATCCCGACGCTGCTCGGTAGGCGGCCGTTCGTGGCCGGGGCGGTCACAGGGCTCGGCATCCCGGGCATCCGGTTCAGTGACGGTGGCCGCGGTGTCGTCATCGGTGCCTCTCACGGCCGGTCGCCGCTGTGTGCTCAATGACGAGTGTGCTCCGTTGGCTTCCTGCTGCTACCAGGCGGGCATTGCGTTCGTCATTGCCGGTTGCACGCCATTCGGCAATGGCGGCGTTGTTGTCGAACTTCAGGTGCCGGGCGGTGAGCCGGCGCAGGCGTTCGTCCTGTTCGAGTTCCACGAACCACGTTTCATCCAGGAGGGATTGGACCTCGTTCCAAGGGGCTTCGTCAAAGAGAAGGTAGTTGCCCTCGGTGATGATCAGTCGCGTTTCCGGCGGAACGGCGATGGCTGCGGCGATCGCGTCGTTGACATCGCGGCGGAAGACCGGCGCAAAGATTTCCCGCGAGGTCTCCGAGCGCAGCTGTCGAAGCAACGCAACGAAGCCGACGCCGTCGAAGGTGTCCGGGGCGCCCTTGTGGTGCTCAAGCCCGCGGGACTCGAGCAACGACTGCGCCAGGTGATACCCGTCCATAGGGACCAAGGCAACCTGCCCGGGATGGTTAGTAAGCAGGTGCTCCAGTAGCCATTCAGAGATCGTGGACTTTCCGGCACCGGGCGCCCCGGCTATTCCGAGCAGGCACCGTCCGTGCCGCTGGAGCAGCACTTCAGCCCGGGCAAGGAGCTGCTGCTGGCCCGATTCGTCCCAGCGCACATACGGAGGGGTGTCCATCGCCTCTTCTTTCCGACTCTGCCTGGATGACCAATGGCCGGGCCCTTGGAGCGCGGGCGTCCTAACCCTCGCACTCGACGCAGTACGAGTGGCCGCCCTTTTCACGCGCGAGCTGGGACCGGTGCCGAACCAGGAAACAGGAATAACAGGTGAACTCATCCTCGGCCTGCGGAATGACCTGAACAATGAGTTCCTCGGCCACGAACTCCCCGCCGGGGGTGATGGTGTCATCCAGTGCGTCAGATTCGTCCAGCTCACGGACGACGCTGCGGGCATCCGGAGCGTTAGCGGACTGCAGCGCCTCAAGGGAGCGGTCCTATGATTCCTTGACGTCGGAACGTACTTCGTCGTAATCGGTTGCCACTTAGGTCATTCTCGTTTCTGGTGTTCTTGTCTGACGGAACTGCAACGTACACCATAGCCCCGATGCTCCCTGGTCGCCCGGCCTGCTGGCCGCGCCCGAAGCGCAACAATTCGACCTTGCATCCGTGGTGTCCGGTCTTCTAATTCTTCATGCGTCGAGAGGACTCGCTGGGTCGTGCTCAAGGGCTGCCGTAATGGCCGCCGGGGATGGCAGGGTAGCCTGCTCATCGACCGGAAGTGCCTCGTACGTGTAGGACGTCACGGTCAAAGGTTGGGCGGAACCATCAAGGGCATAGCGGACTGTGCGATCGTTCTTGGACCCGCACACCAGGATCCCAACAGTCGGGGCCTGCCTGGGCAGCCGGAGAATGTCGTTGACGGCTGCAACGTAGAAGTTCAGCTGCCCCAGATGCTCGGGTTTGAACTTGCCAGCTTTCAGTTCCACGACGACGTAACGGTCAGATGGTACGTGGTAGAGCAGGAGGTCGACAAAGAAATCATCACCATCGACGTCGAGGTGGTACTGCCGGCCGACGAAAGCAAAGCCCGGCCCGAACTCGGCCAGCGTCTGTGCCATGCGCAGCGTCATGGCCTCCTCGATGGCATGTTCCTGCGCGTCTTCGGTCAGACCAAGGAAGTCAAGTACCAGAGGGTCCTTGGCAACCTCCCGCGCCAGGTCAGTACCCTCCCCGGGCAGTCTTGCCTCGAGGTTGTTTGGGGCCGCACCGCTCCGCGTGTGGAGGCGTGTGAGGATCTGATGTTCCAGCACCGCCACCGACCAACCATGCTGGGCGGCTCGTGACGCGTACCAGGAGCGCAGCTCGTGGTCGTCCAGCTTGCTCAGGAGCGCGACGTTATGGCTCCAGCTCAATTGTCCAGACGGTGTCCGGACAATTGGTTCCGGGCCATTCCATGCCGCGGCGAACGCGCGCATATTGTAAAGATTGCTTCTGGAGAATCCCTTCATATGGGGAAACTCTGTGCGGAGGTCGCGTGCCAGCCGATCCAGAACCCTACTCCCCCAAGGCTCGGTCACCTGCCTTTCCAGGATGGTCTGCCCAATGTTCCAATAAAGCTCGATCATGGCGGTATTGACGACGCGCTGCGCCCGCTGTTGAGCTTCCCGCACAAGACTTTTCAGGGTCGTGAGCGCGGCGGCGTAGTCTCCCGGAAGGTCCGGTCCGAGCTGGGTCATACTTCCACCCTAGTTGGAGGTTCCGACGTTCCAGTCCCTATTGTCCAGACACCGTCTGGACAATAGGGACTGTACCGGGTCCGCTTGCGGATCGGGACGAACCGGCGGCTTCCGCGCCTGCCAAGACCTTCGACATTGCCCCAGAGTTTGTCGTGCGGGCGGACGGCGTGGCCGCGGCTGACCCGGCGGGCCTCCGGAGTGACCGTGTCTGACCTCAGGCGTCGGGGTCATGGCCAAGGAGACGGAGCAGGTCACGGGTTGTCATGCTCAGCTGTTCGAACCAGTGCTGGTAACACAAGGCCGTCATCTGCTGTGGAGGGGTGTCATCAAGTTCGTGGAGCATCTGCAAGGCCCCGCGGATGATCTCCTCGTCTGACGCCGGCTCAGATTCAGGCTGGGGTCCCCGTTCCTCCGGGTCTTCCATGCGGGCGACTCCTTCCGTCTTATCTGGCCCCCCGGTTTTGCCGCCCCTCCGCCGACGCGAGTCGGGCTCGATACCATTGACCTGGGCCCGGCTGGCACGGGCTGCTGGCACGGCAGCAGGGAGCCGCTAGCGGCTGGGACCGCCCTTGGTGCGTTCTGCGCCGGTCGACATCCCTGCGCGTGACTTTCTAGCTTTCGCTGCGCCCTTGCCCATGGTGACGGCTGCGCTGGGGTGTGTGCCTTCGCTGCGGGCGGCTGCGAGGCGTCCGCGGATCTGGGTTTCGTTGGCCCCGGTGTGCTCCAGGGATTCAGCGAATTTGTCGTGGTGTTCGGCGGAGCCGTAGTCGGCGGCCGATCTGCTTTCTGCTGTGAGGCCATGGCCTTTGAGACGGCTGCTGTCGTTGCCGGTGACGCGGTTCTCGATCTCGCGGCCGACGCTTTCCATGCGGGCGAAGAGTTCCTTTTCGGCGCGTTCGTACCGCTGCTCCACGGGCGTCCGTTCGGACCCGGTGAAGCCGCCCTCTGCCAGGAGCTTGGCTTCGTGCATCTCCTTGGCGGCTTTCACGAATGCGGGATCCTCGAAGTGCGCGTCGCCGGCGCCGTTAATGTTTGCGGTGGTTTCTTTGCGGAGCTGGTCGATGTCGGGGCCGTTGATGCCGTCCTTGCCGATGAGGAACAGACGTTCCTGCACGATGGCATCGGCGGCCGCCACCGCTGCGGGGGTCTTAGCAGCGTGGGCGGTCTGCAGCGCCCGGGCCAACTCGGGGTTGGCCAGATACTCGATGGGCACCTGGTGGCGTTCCATTTCCGGGGCCAGCGTCGCGGCCTGCGCGCGGAGTTCTTCGGCGTGGGCCGCGGCGAGCAGGCCCATTGCTTTCTCGTGTTCGGCAGCGGCCTTGCGTGTCTCTTCCTGGCTGCGGGCCAGCTCGTCCTGACGAGCCTTTTCCGTGGTGATGGTCTGAATCCCTGATTCCAGGTAGGCGGTGTCCGCGCCGACGTCGCGGGTGTCGATGCCGTAGCGCGTGAAGACTTCCTGACGGATCTTTTCAGAGGCGGCTAGTGCGATGGGGTCGTGGTCTTTCCAACCTTCAGCGACGGCGTGAGCCGTGGCAATGTCGTGGGGTTGGGCTTTGTCCCACCACTGGTCCTTTTCCACAGGAGCCAGCGCTGCGTGGGCTGCGCTGCGTTCGGCGGCGAGACGTGCCTGTGCTTCGTGCGCCATCTGGGCGTCTTGGTGTTCCTGCTGCCGCTGGGATTCCTGCCGGCGGCGGGCCAGAGTCTCGGCAATGCGTGAGGCGATCATCAGCGACTGCCGTAGCCCGCCGTCCACAACATCGTCCATTCCATCTGCTTCACTCATCGTGTTCCCCTTGCACTAGTGGTGTGAGTCTTATCGGTCCAGGCCCGGCCCGGAATCGCGTCGACTGGGCTGGTAGGTCTTGGCCGGCGTCGCCGGTGTTGGCGTTGTCGGCACTGCTGATCCCGGGCGGATGGGGACCATGCCGCGCCGGGCGATGTCGATTGACCTGGGCGGCACTGCTGCTTCCGTAGCCGACTGCTGTTCTGCACCCACCAGCACGGCCTTGGGCATGGTGCCGGTGAACGGGGCAAGCTGTTGCTCGACCACTGCACGGATGCGCTGCGCCTCCCTTGTCCGTCCGGACTGGGCATGCATTTCATAGACGGCGAAGGCGGTGTTGATCAGCTGCACCATGAGTGCTGTTTGGGCGGCCGTCTTGTTTTTGCTGGACGCTGCCATGAACAACATGGCTGTCCCGGCAATCGACGGGAGCGCGACGGGTTTGCTGTGCTGTCGTGGTGCGCGGAGCTGGGCGGTGCGGGACAGTTCGGCGGCGGTGGCCGCCAGCGGTCCCGGTGTCGGTTCCAGCCGGTAGGACCATGCCGCGAACGCCCCGGATACTTCCCGGGCCGCTTTCGCCCACGTCGCGTGGTCGTCCCGTGGAATGGTGCGTAGCTGATCCGCCAGCGCGGTCGCGTTGCGGGTGTACTGAACCCACATTTCCGCCGGCGGTGTTGCGTTCTCGGGGCCGGTCTTGGACACGGTGCGTTTGTTGCGGGCCGCCGCGTTCCACTCCGCTGCAGCTTCCGTTGCAAGGTGAGGTGAGTCCATCCACTCTTCACGCAAAGCACCGAGCTTGAGATCGGAGGCGAGGGTGCCGCCGCCGAACCAGATGGGCCGCTCGCCCTGCTTCGGGCGTTCCGCTACGGAGTACCCGACAATGACGTCGGTGGTGTTCTTCGTGTAGCGGGGACGGACCAGCATGCCGGTGCCCCTGGCACGCCGGACGAACTCACCTTCGGTAGCGGAGGAGCTGGCGCTGGCGCGGACCTTCCGTGCCAGCGAGGACCGGTGCATTTCCCGTTCGTCGCGGACGGCGGTGGCCCTCTCTGCCTGGTCGTAGCCGCGGGTGGCGTGCACGGTGGAGAGCTGTTCCAGCCCGTACTTAAACTCCAGCTCACGGCACGATTCCTGAGCCTTCTTGTAGTCGCCGTGGGTGGATGCCTTGGTCCCGTCCTCACGGACCAGGGACACGGCCAGGTGGATGTGATGGTTGCCGTTCTCGGACGTGCCGTGGTTGACCGCAACCCACCGACACTGTGCCTTTCCGCTGGCTTCCGTGAAGCCCATGGAATCCACGAAGTCGTTGGCGACATCGCCCCACTGCTGATCCGTCAGCGCGCCCTCTTCGGCACGCAAACTCAACGAGCAATGCCACACGCTCGCGTCCTTGTACCCGACGTGCACGCGTTCCTTCTTGGCCGCGTCCCACTGCATGTCTTTGATCTGTACCGACACACCGAACAACTTGCGCGGCCGGTCCAAGTGCTTGGCAATCGCCAGGGCATCGTCACGGTCCAGAACACCGTCGTCGTACCACGACATGATCGCAGCATCCCCAGCAACCAGGTGCGGATCACTGTGGGCGTTCTTCGTCTTCTCGGTATCAGTCGACGTCAGGTAAACCATGAGCCCTGACATCCGAGAACCGCGGGTGATGTTCGGAATCACCCCTACATCAGCCCGTCAATGGCATCGTCAATGCGCATGGCAACAGAGCGAATGTGCTTCAACGCTTCGCGGGCCTCGGCGGGAAACTCGCCCGTGGCATTAGCCTGGCGCGCAAGCTGGTTGATGTTGTTCGAGGAACGGGCCAACAGATTGTGCAGTGACATCAGCTCCGCACCAATGGCCCGGCGTTCCGTTGTCGTTTCATGGGTCTCCGACAGCGCCGACGAAATCAGCAGGTTCGGGACAGTGATCTTCTCCCGTTCGGCCTTCGTAACAAGGGCCGCTTCTTCCTCGACCGTGACCCACACGTCACGGCGCTTCTTCGAACCGGCCGGAGAGTTCTCACGACGACGGCGCGACAGATTGAAACGGTGAGTGAATCCCTCATCCGACATTCAATCCATCCCTTCAAAGGCCCAGCGCAGCGACCCCGAAACCGGGGACCACACTGACCAGTGTGCCGCACACGACCGCCAGTGTCGAGCGCGACAAGCCACTTACACCCGTGTAAGTGTATAGCTTGCTCCGAACGGTCACCTTTGAGGGTTTTTCGCCTTTCGCGCTTGATCACCGAAAACCCGCTTTGGGGGTGTCGGTCGTGCCCGATAGGGTTTGGGTATGGATATCAACGACATTGCCGCTAAAGCCGCCGCGAAGATCGACGCCGCCAGGGACACCAAAGTGAACGCCGTCAAGAGGGCCGCGGCCAGCGGAGTTGAGGTCCAGGAGGCCGCCCAGCTGCTTGCCGCAGCTGAGCAGAAGTATGCCAAGGACTATCAGGCAGCGTTGCGCGCAGACTGGACCGAATCGGACCTGCGGGGCTTCGGTCTGGACGCTCCGGCCAAGAAGGCCGGCGGGCGTCCGCGTGGCCGGAAAACCACGCAGGAGTCCGTTCCGGTTGCCGGCGGACCTGAGTAGTAGACCCTCGCCCCCATGGGCACGGCAAAAGCCCAATCGCTCCGCTGCTTTTCCCGCACACATGGGGACGACGGGACCCAGCTGATCGGCTGCACACAACCGCCAGGGAACCTCTGCCTCGCACCTCACCAGCGAGACCGGCGGCCATGCACAGCCTGGAAACTGGCCGGTCACCAACGGCAACGTTTCCCATGGTCCAAGACATACCGCTTCCGACGTCGGCAGAGCGCTGTGGCTGGCTCTTTTCAGCCATAGACCAGATGCGCCTTCGTCGTAACCGTGTTCTTTTAGTCTTCCGCGGTGACGTCGTCATCCTTGATCTGACCGGCCGCGATGCGCTCTGCGGTCTTCGCGAACGCGGCCTCGATGTACGCCGCGAGGTCACTTTCCCGGACCCTCCACACACCCCGTCCACCGAACTGCCCGGCGGGGAGCTCACCGCTGCGAACGAGCGAATAGACCAGTGCACTTTTGACGTTCAGGACCTCCTGAACTTTTTCCAGGGTCAGCATCCTGGGGAACACCGGTACCGTCGTCGACGCAGGTTCCTCGGTCACGTCCTCTGTCCGTTTCGGCATTCTCAGTCCACCTCGTTCCGGTGTTGTGGTTCGTCCCTGGCGCGATGTCCGCGGCAGAGGGATCCGGCCGCCGTGGAGCTTCCGGAGTCATTCCAGCCCAGCTCTTGACGGACGGATGATCTATCGTTCCAGCCCTCCGCTTCTCTCGTGGTGTGGATGTCTGGTTGAAGGCGCCTGGGTTGACGCCGGCGATGGCCGGCTGAGGCTGGGGCCTGTAGGGAAGCTGGCGTCGTGAAACTTTCTAAAGCGTGCCAGTGCAGGATCGACGACATCCGCAACGTCAGGCGCGTCGGCGGAGTTCTGCTTCGGTGGCTCAATGGAGGCCTTGAGCTTCCCGTCCAGTTCCGCGCACTTCGCGCGGGCGGTGACAAGTTTGGCCTCGTACTTGAAGGGTTTCCCGGCCTGGCTCTCGACGTCGGCAAGCACCGCCTGTTTGTCCGTGATGGTTTGGCGCAGCTGGGCTTCGTACTCGGGAAGCCCCGCTACTTTGTTTTCCAGCCGGGTGATGATCCCGGCACTTCCTTCCAACAGCTCCAGTCGGGTAAAGACAAGCGGTGGTGCCGGCACGTCTTTGAGGGTGACAGCGAGGTCCTGGTAAGAGCCGAGCCGGGAGTCGTCGGCCGCGTTTCGGACCTGCAGCTCGTGGCCGCCGAGGGTGGCCATCGTGCCGTGGTCCTGTTTTTGGCGGTAGTAATTTCCGTACTCCGGTGTGTGGGTACGGACCCATTCAGATATAGCCGTGACGGCCTCCGGACGTTTGGTGTAGCTCTTGCCGTCGATGGTCGCGGTGAAGGCATCCCCGGCCGTCGGGGTGATGCGCGGGAGAGCGGCCTGCAATGCGGGCAGCTTGCTTTCGGCTTTGGTGATGCTGGTTTCGGCGGCGGCCCGTGTCCAGGAGAGGGTGCTCTGTCCTTTCTCGTGGGCTCGTTTGAGCCGTTCGAGTTTGGTCCGGGCGGCGTCGGCCTCGATCTTCTCCATCACCAGCGGGTTGCCGCTGGTCGCTGCCTTGATCTGTGCGGCGTTGAGGGCAAGGTCTCCAACGTCCTCGATCTCGCGGATATCGAGTCGTCCGCGAAGGACCTGCTGGATCATGGTGGCCTTGCGCTGGATCCCATCCCAGGCGGCACTGTCGTAGCTGCCGACGGTGGCGTACTGGAAGTTGTGGACCTCCGCGTTGGCGTTCCGTTGACGGATGATGCGCCCGTCGCGCTGGGTCAGGTCAGCTGGCCGCCAGGGACACGTGACGTGGTGGATCGCTTTGGCGCGGAGCTGGACGTTGGCGCCGGTCCCCATCATGGCGGTGGAGCCGATCAGCACGGCTACTTCGCCGGTGCGGCATTGGGCGAAGAGCTGGGCTTTCTGCTCGGGTTTGGGCGCGTCCTGGATGAACCGGATCTGCTCTGCCTGGATGCCTCCGGCAACGAGCTGGTCCTTGATCTGCTGGTAGGCGGTCCAGACCGGTTTGCCGTCGGGACCGGTGTTCTTCGAGGGCGTGCTGAGGTCGCAGAAGATGATCTGCAGCGCACCCTTGTTGGCCGAAGGGATCCCGGATTCGAAGCTGGTTTCGTACTCGTTCTCCCGGTTCTCCTCCCAGACTTTCAGGGTCTTGGCGACAACATGGTCCAGCTTCGTCCCGGATTCAGGTTCGATGCCGACCATGCGCAGGTCCAGCGCTGCTTTGCGGCCGTCGTTGTAGACGGAGAGGGCGTTGTCCGCGCCCTTCTCAGCCCAGCCGGAGAGGGAGTCCAGCCGGTCCGCGAGGCCCTTCATGTATTCGGCCAGTTCGGGCGGCTGCGGGATCAGCACCAGTTCCGGCTGCCGTTCCCCGTCGCCTGGACGGGGGGCGAGGTCCGGCTTTTTGAGGTAGGTCAGGTCTTCGGAGAGCTTCACGTCCGCAAAGACGTGGAAGGACCGCAGCATCTCGGGGACGTTCTTGAATTTCGCGAAGCGCGGCTTGTTCTTCAGCCGGCCTCCGGCGTCCATCTCGATGGCGGTGACGGTTTCCCCGAATGTCGCTCCCCAGACGTCGAAGTTCTCCACGCCCGCGGCCTGGAGCAGGTCCGGGCGCAGGTAGCGCTGCATGACGTGGGCTTCGGTGATGGAGTTGGCAATCGGTGTGCCGGTCGCCATCGTAACGACGCGTTCCCCGTGGGTGCTGCGCAGGTATTCCAGCTTCAGGTGCATGTCGGTGGCCCGGATGGAGCCGGCAATTTCTGCGCCCTTGATGTTGGTGACCGTGCGCAGGTTCTTGTAGTCGTGCGCTTCGTCCACGAACAGGTAGTCCACCCCGGTGTCCTCGAATGTCAGTCCAAGGTCCGGCGCGGTGTCCATGAGCTTCTTCATGCGTTCTTCTTCGGCCTGGAGCTTTGTTTCAAGCTTCTTTACCGTGGTCCGGTCTTCGCCTTCGGCCTGGGCGTTGACGATGGTCTGCCGGACGTCGGCGATGATCGACTCCTGGTAGGCCTCAATGGTTTCGGCTTTCACGCCGATGCTCTTGAAGGCCTGCTGGGTCATGATGATGCCGTCCCAGTCGTTCGCCGCGGCGCGGGCGACGAACTGCCGGCGCGCGGCCAGGTCTCCGCTGTTGGTCTTGATGTCATCGGACCCGGCTGAGAGCAGGCGGGCCTGCGGGTACAGTTCCAGCCACTCGCGGGTGAACTGCTCCAGCATGTGGTTCGGGACGACAACCATGGGCTTGGAGGCCATGCCCATGCGTTTGAGTTCCATCGCTCCAATCACCATTTCGGCGGTCTTGCCGGCCCCGACTTCGTGGAAGAGGCCCACAGCCGGTTCGGAGATGATGCGCGCCACGGCGGTGCGCTGGTGCGGGTGCGGGGTGAAGGTTTTAGCCAGCCCCGGCAGGGTCAGGCGGCCGCCTTCCTTGGTGTAGTCGCGCAGGGCCAGGGAGTTGAAGCGGCGGTTGTATTCGTCAATGAGCCGGCTGGCACGTTCGGGGTCTTCCCAGACCCACTCGGCGAAACGTTCCTGCAGGGCCTCGGCCTTTTCCTGGGCTGCTTCGGTTTCTTCGAGGTTGGCGACGGGTTTGCCGTCCTCGTTCTTGTCCTCGACCTGAATGCTCTTTTGTTCCAGGATGCTTTGCAGCAGGTCCGGGGCGGGCCGGCGGCCCGTTCCCCACTCGTTCGTGGAACGGACTGTTCCCCGGTTGGCTTTGACCCGCCAGATGCCGCTGCCGACGCTGGTCACGCTGGCGTTGGGATCGGCCAGGATGTCCTGGACGAAGCGTTGGTGTTCCTCGGGGGAGATCCAGACCGCACCGATGCGCGCCTCGACGTCTTCCATGCCGACCCGCGGCGGCTGGACTTCCTCCAGTGCGGTGACGTTCACGCTCAAGCGCTCGTCCTCGGCCGCCGCAGCGCGGGCAGCTTCGAGCTTGGTCCGGACGTTCCCGGACAGGTATTCCGGTGCTGTGACGAGTTTGCCGGTTTCCGGGTCATCGAACACGAGCGTGCCCAGCTGATCGCGGGCTTCCTCTTCCGTGACGCCCAACAGGTCCGCGATCTGATCCAGATCCGGGGCGCCGTAGGTGTCCAGGGCGATGGCAAGGGCTTCGTCAACGGTGTCCGCGCCCATGAGCGGTTTGCGGGCCACCACCTGCCGGTGCTGAAGCAGAGCTGCGGGTGTCGCAGTCTGCGTCTCCTCGTTGAACCGCTCCAGGGCCGGCGGCAGAGTGCCGAAGGGGTCCGTCTGGCGCAGGATCCGCACGGCAGGTGCTGCACGGCGGGTGATGATGTCTTCGCCCGTTTCTTTGTCCTTGCGAACTGACTCCGTGAAGCGGTTCAGTGGCCCATATTTGGCGGCATATGCCGTGTACTGGTCAGCCAGGGCGGTTCGTTGAGCGGACATCGCCGGGGTGTCTTCGCTGTCGGAAGCTTCCATCTCCAACAGGGCGCGTGCTCCGTCGCGCATCCCCAGCAGGTCGCTTAGCTCCGCTGCGTGTGCTTTGGGTACCGGCAAAGGAACCTGTTCCCCTGCACGGGCAACGGTGAAGGTTCCGTCTTGTTGGACGGTGATGATGCCGTCCCATTCCTGCCCGGGGGACGGCAGGAGTGCCGCCGCGGTTTTCCCCGGTGCCGGCTCTGCAGGGGCGTGGTTCAGGCCGCGGTCCAGCGCTTCCTGCACAACGGCGTCCAGCCGCTGGGCGAGCAGCTGCGGGACGGCGGCGAGGTCGTCGGCTTTCACGCTGACGGTTTCCTCGCCGTACATGCCGTTCCCGACGGTGATCTGCCCGCGGACGTTCTGCGGGTTCAGATCGAAGTAGTTGTTGATCTTCACGTTGCGGCCGTCGATGATGACGGGGCCGACCTTTTCCCAGTCCGTGTTGGCAGGCTCCCGGCCCGGCTCGCGCTTGCGCAGCAGCAGCAGGTCAGTGAGTGCTTCGGTGCCGGCGGCGCGCCGGTGGGCGCCGGTGGGCAGGCGCACGGCTCCCACCAGGTCCGCCATGGCACTCATCTCCCGCCTCGAGGTGGGACTGGTTGCATCCATGGTGAAGCTGGAGCTCAGCACGGCGACGTATCCGCCGGGTTTCACGGCGGCCAGGCTCTTGAGGATGAAGTGGTTGTGCATGGAGTGCCGGGAGTCGGCGTTGTGGGTCTTGTCGTAAAGCGTGTTCTTACTGAACGGGACGTTGCCGACGGCGAGGTCAAAGGAATTGGTCTTGATCGGGGTGTCCGCGAAGGACTCACTGCGGATCGTCGCGTCGGGATACAGTCCCCGGGAAATTGAGGCTGTCAGCGGATCAAGCTCCACGCCGGTCATCCGGGCACCTTCCGGGGCGAATCCGATGAACGTTCCCGCGCCGGATCCGGGTTCCAGCACCTCTCCCCCGGCGAAGCCGAGCCGGTCGACGGCGGACCAGATTTCCTTTACCAGGGCGGCGTCGGTGTAATACGCGTTCGTCGTGGTCCGCGACGCTGCGGCATACTCGCGCTCGCTCAGGACTTCCTGCAGCTGGGCGCGCTCGGCCGCCCATTCGGCTTTGTCGAACAGCTGAGGCACCGCTCCCCAGCTGGACCACCGCGCCAGGGAACGCTGCTCTACCTCGGTGGCCGGCCTTTGCTGGTCCTCCAGCTCCCGGACGATGCGGATTGCTTCAACGTTTGCTGCGAAGCGGGCTTTCTGTCCCGATGGCGCAAGGTCCGTCTGGGATGCTGGGCGGAACCGTCCGGCCGGCGCACCCGCTGCCGGCTCCGGCTGGGGTTCTGCCGCTAGTTCTCCTCGTCCTCCTGGGCCCCGTAGGTCGGCTCCATCTCCTCCGGCTCCGTGGGAAGGCTGGCGTAGATCATCTCCTGGTACACCATCTCGCGTGCCCGGAGCTTGGCCATGTTCGCCAGCCCTATGTACTCCAGCGGCGGTTCCGATCCCCTGGTTGGTGTCAGCTGTTCGCTGAGGTCCCAGATTTCCTGCTGGATCTCCTCCCCCAAAGTCGAAAAGTGCGTCTCGGGGTCCGCTATCTGCGCGAAGCTCTCCGGGTCGTGATTCTTCATAGTTTCCATGGCGTGTCTGCCGTGCTCGTTCATTGACTACCTCTTCCGGTTCGGCCCACAAAGACTCCAGACTCAGCTGACCCTCAATGTGGTTCTTAGATTTCCTCGGTGCCATGTGCGCCGTCCCCCTCCGTTTGCCTCCACGCTAGCGAAGGCACCGATGGATTAACAGCCGCACCCCTACTTACTGGAGCCGCTGCTGCGCTTCAAAGACGCCGGCGGCTAGCGACGTGAGGGGTGAACCCGGGAAGCTGCAATCCTCCGGAGCTCTTCTTCGGTCAGGAGATAACTCTTCCTGCCCGATTTTCGGGACTTGTTTTGCTTCACTTCGCGGTACTCGGTCAACATCCGAGAGTAAATGGGAACCGACTGGTGATGAGAGTTCCCGCGATCCGGCCCGAGTACGAAGGCCTCCTGCTCGGTCCATTTGTCGTCCTGCACAAGGAAACGCACGTAGTCGGACATCTGGCCTTCCAGCGCGTCATTGTGATCGAAACCATCGAATGTCAGTGCTCGCTGAAGCGATTCATCAATCACTACCCCCTGCTCCCGCAGATCGTTGATGCTGTAGAGCGCTATGCGGAACATTTCGAGAACGTCCATGACGAACTCGCTGTTGCGTGGGCTCAGCTCGGGGCGAAGGCCGGCGAACTCCATCCAGTACTCCTTGGTAAATCCACGTTCAAGAACTTTCGCCCGCTCAAGCTGGTACTCCCTGTCACCATCTACGTCGTTCGCGTCCTCGGGCAAAACCCGACCGAGAATTCGATGCAACAGTGACAGAGTGTGTCGGTCGAGAGCTGACAGTGTGTCAGGCCCCAACTCCTTATCCCTCTCGCTCATACCTCGTTCATCGTCTCGGTATGCAAACACTGCGTCCTGGAGACGGTCTCGAACAAAGTCGCTCAGCGTCTGGCGTTCCTCCTCCGCTTTAGCCTGCAAGGCATCCCTTACTGCGTCGTCAATGCGTACCGTGATCGTAGCCACCAATTTTCCTTCCCATTAGTCGTGTATTACATGACATACTACATGTAAGACACGAATACGTGAGCTGCGATCTTGCGGAGGTCGTCTTCTTCGTTGGTGCCTGATTTTAGGGGCTGTTGCGTTCGATGGACTGGCCGAGGATGCGCGCACCTTCCGGGAAGGCGGCGGGGTTGGGCCCGGCGTAGTTGAGCCGGATGAATGGGCCTGCTGGTTCGGCCGGGAACCATTCGGTGCCGGCGGCGATGATGACCCCGGCGGCCTCGCAGTCGCGGGCCAGCTTTTCAAGGTCGGTCCCGTCGGGCAGACGGGCCCAGAGGTTGAGCCCTCCTTTTGGGACGTGGTCGATGTGGGCCTGCGGGGCATACTTGCGGAGGCTGGTGAGGAGCAGGTCGCGGCGTGATTGGAGCTGGTGGCGGAGGCCGCGCAGGTGGGTCTGCCAAGCAGGTTGTGTAACGACATCCAGGGCTGCGGCCTGAAGCAGGCCGCTGACATACATCGATTCAGCTCCACGGTCGGCGAGGATGCGTTCACGCGCCGGGCCGCGGGCGACGACGGCGGCCACACGGATGGCTGGGGACACGCTCTTGGTCAGTGAGCGGAGATAGACAACGTGGCCGGAATCGTTACGGGCTGCAATGGGCGCGGGGGTGGTGGTGATGCCGAAGTCGTGCGCCCAGTCGTCCTCGACGAGGAACGCGCCGTTCTGGCGTACGACATCCAGGACCTGTTCGCCACACCGGGCCGGCCATTGTGCTCCGGTGGGGTTCGCGTAGTTGGGTTGTGCGTAGAACAGGCGTGCGCCGGTTTCCGCGAATGCCCGGGTCAGCTCTTCCGGGTCGGGGCCGTCGGGTCCGCTGGGCACCGGGACGATACGGACGCCGGCCTGCGCCGCGGCGATGATGGCTCCCCAGTAGGTCGGGGATTCCACAAGCAGGGGCTGCCCCGTGCCGACCAGTGCCCTAAAGATGGAGCTGAGTCCGCTCTGGCTTCCTGGCAGCACGATGACGTCGCCCGGTGTTGGCGGGGTGACCCCTGCGGGGGTCGAATCGCCGAGTTCGTGCGCGAACCACGACTGCAGTTCGGGAAGCCCCGCAGCCGGAGGGCGGGACAGTGCGGCGTCGCCCCGCGCTGCCCTGATCAATGCCGCGCGCACCAGGCGCTCCGGCAGGAGTTCCCGGTCCGGATAGCCGGAATGGAAGGCGATGGCATCGTTCGGCGCGGTGCGCATCGCGGTGGACATCGAACGAGGAGGCCCCTGAGGTGAACGCAGAGCCGCGGTCTGCCAGCCGTAATCTGACGGGCGCGCGGTCCGGACGGTCCGCACAAAAGTCCCGACCCCGGGCCGGCTCTCGATCAGCCCCTGCGCCGTGAGCGCCTGCAGGGCCTTCTGCACCGTCACCGGGCTCACCCGGTACTCGGCCACCAGCGACCTGGTGGAGGGCAGCTGTGATCCCGGCGAAGCCCCTGCGATCCATTCTTTGAGGCGCACCGCAATCCGGGAACTGCTATCGTTGTTCATGAGAGACAATAGTAGCGCTACTACGCTTATCCGCCCGGTGATACTGTCCCATCAGTCCAGCGGCCTATGGTGGGGCCTCCTTGGAGTAGCGGCATTCTCGTTCACAGTTCCCTTCACACGGCTGGCTGTCGGAGGATTTTCTCCGTTGTTCATTGGCTCCGGCCGGGCGGTCCTGGCCGCAGTTCTGGCCACCCTGGCCCTCGCACTGACACGCCAGCACCTTCCTCACGGCACACAGTGGGCGCGGCTCGCGGTGGTCGCTGGCGGAATCGTCGTCGGTTTCCCACTGCTCACCTCCTTCGCCCTCACCACCGCGCCCGCCAGCCACGGCGCCGTGGTCATCGCCCTACTCCCAGCCGCGACGGCAACGGCTGCGGTTCTGCGCGGGCGGGAGCGTCCGCCAGCAGCCTTCTGGGTCATTTCCGCGGTGGGCGCGGTGGCAGCACTGGTCTTTGGCTTCGCCCAATCCGGCGGTTTCGGACAGGTGCATTGGGCGGACCTGCTGCTGCTCGGTGCTGTGGTGGCCGCGGCCATCGGCTATGCCGAAGGCGGGCTGCTCGCCCGCGAGCTCGGTGCCTGGCAGACCGTGTCGTGGGCTCTCGTGCTTGCATCTCCCCTGATGATATTCCTGACAGCGCTCTCCATCGCCCAGCAGCCCCCGACCGGAACACCGGTACAGTGGGCAGCCTTTGCCTACTTGGGCCTGGTGAGCATGTTCCTTGGCTTCTTCGCTTGGTACCGCGGCCTGGCCATCGGCCCCATTACCCGGGTCAGCCAGATCCAGCTCCTCCAGCCCGTGCTGAGTATCTGCTGGGCAGGGCTTCTGCTGGGAGAGACCCTGACATGGCTGACCTTCGCCGGCGGCCTCGCCGTCATCCTCTGCGCCGGCACCGCGGTCCGCGTCCGGCTCAACCCGCACCCTACCGGGACATGAGCTTTTCGCCGTCTGGGCGCAGCTCCCCGGTGGGTGAAACGTGCCGGTAGAGGATCCCTCACAGGACACTTCGTAGCCGCAGCAATGACCAAGTGCGCCCCACGCTCTGCCAGTTGTTCCGCCATTTACGCTCCGTCGACTCCGGCTTGGTCGACCCAGCGGGCTAGCAAGCTAAAGGCTGCTAGTTGTTCGAGGGCAAGTTGTTCCTCGCCTCCGTCGCTTTCCTGTGGCTTATGCATCCCCGGATTTCGGATTGCTGTGTAGAGCCCGTCAGCAAACGATCGAGCGCCCCTGTGAAGATTCTGGTAGGTCTTCCCCCCATCGTCCTTCGTCAGCCGAAGCCGCGGGGCGCCTTCTTTCGGCGCATCTAAGGAGAACGCCTCGTTGAAAAGCGCCGTCTCTGATACATCCATACGCCCCAGCTTCGCCTGAGTTTCAGCGTTAACTCGGATTGCGGCCTGCATCACGGCCTGGTGAAAATGCCCGGTGTTCCAGAAGGATCTGCCGTTTTGCCATGCCCACGGGTGCAAGTTGGCTGCATCCATGTCCGGGGCGTTATCTCCCAGATTTTCAGCAAACTCCGTCTCCCTCTGCAACGCTGCCTTCGCTCTTGAGGCTTGGTCGCGAAGCCAGGCAAACTTGCCGTCCCGTACCGGTCGCTCTTTGCTCCAGCCAGGCAAAACACGATCCAGAACCTGCTCCACAACGTGAGCGCCTTGTGATGCTTCAGTCTGCGAACCACGCATGTGCGTGCCGAACATGACAACACCACCGCCGCTGTTGTCATATCCGACCTGATCAGTGATATGTAGAAATTGGTCGATCTCTTTAACGGCCCATTCATGGTTCAACTTGGTCATAAGACCATCCTGCCCCGTCAGACCGACAAAGCTCGGGATCTGTCTACAGTGCAGACGTTGAGCGGACGCCTTATTCCGATTGCGAGAGTGCTCGCTTCCAGGCTGTTTGGTTTCGGGCAACGTACTTAGCGGCGGCACGCCAATGCTCACCATGCCCGTTCACATACATCTCGGCCCACGGCTGGAATCCGATCTCGCTTGAGGAACGTAGAAGTTCGAACATCGCAGCAGCCCTTTTCGCCATGGTGGCTGGCAACGCCTCGCGCAACACGAGGTCAGCCTCGTACCCGTCGACCAGAACGCGCAATCTCGTAGCAGCGGATTCCACCGGCTGCCCGTCAAAGAGCATGCCGAATGATTGCGCGGCGTATGCGAGATCCCACAACCGGGTGCTCGGCCCAGCACCATCCCAATCAATGAAGACCCATCGATCTCCCGTGATGAGGTTCCAGGGCGCGAGATCGTTGTGGCACATCAGGTTCGGATTCTCCGCCGGCAGCAGCATCTCCCAGCCGTCCGGATCGGGAATCGGAATGAATTCGCTGGCATCGTGGATGCGGCGAATCATTCTCCCTACCCGCAGCAGGTCCTCGAGCCTCAGCGGCAATTGATCTAGCGCAAGAGTGCCGCTGACATACTCAACCACCTGCCGCCCATGCTGGTCGCGACCAAGCGGCTTAGGGGCGTCCACTCCACGCGCGCGGAGAGCGCCGAGATAGCTCTGTACGACCGACGTGTTACCGATCCAGGGCTTTCGTACTGTCTCCCCTAAACGCACCACGCGGCCTGACGCGTTGCCTCCGGTCAGTTCTTGCTCTTCATCGCACATCCCAGCAGGCTAGTGCCTCCAAATTCGACGTCCAACCTCATGAGCTGGTTTGAGACAGGGTGGGGTGTCGTCCCGGGAGGAGTGAGTGTCCCGTTAGCCGGTCCCCCACTGTCGCACACACCGCTGAACTGCATGATTGCGGGCTGGAGTCCACCGGCGTCCCGTAACCCCCGTCCGGTGAAGCGACCGGTGACGGGGCGTGAAAGGGAACGCCCGGGAGGCCGGATGCGCTGGCCAGGGCGGTGGTGCCGGCCGCTGCTGGTACGGGCGGGTCTACTGCTATCGCGAGAGTAGTTTCTCACCGTCGGGCCGCAGCTCCCCTGTGGGTGAGACGTGCCGGTAGAGCGTCTGCCGGGTAATCCCGAGTTCGGTGCAGAGGTCGCTGACTTTGGTTCCGGGCTTACCCATGGACGCCATGGCGAGCCGGAGTTTCGCCGGGGTCATCTTGTAGGGGCGCCCGCCCTTGCGGCCGCGGGCGCGGGCGGCGGCGAGCCCTGCTGTCGTACGTTCGGAGATGAGTTCGCGCTCGAACTCGGCGAGGGCAGCGAAGATTCCGAAAACGAGCTTTCCGGAGGCGGTGGTGGTGTCGATGGCGGCGCCCTGCCCGGTGAGGACTTTCAGCCCGATTCCGCGTTCGGTGAGGTCGTGGACGATGTTGACCAGGTGCCGCAGGTCCCGGCCGAGCCGGTCGAGTTTCCAGACCATGAGGGTGTCGCCGTGGCGGAGGGCTTTGAGGCAGGCGGCCAGCTGGGGCCGGTCGTCCTTTTTCCCGGAGGCACGGTCTTCATAGAGGGATTCCGCGCCGATGCCGGCGGCCAGGAGCGCGTCGCGCTGCAGGTCCGTGGTCTGGGAGCCGTCCGCCTTGGAGACACGCATATATCCGACCCGCACGGAAGTTCTCCTTCGTCATTTATACGTTCGTTTAAGTGACACTCGGCGGCGACACCGGGCCGTATTCAAAAGTTGTCACTTCACCCGTCGCTTATTCTAAGTCATGCAAAGGGCTCCCGATCCTCCGTATGTGACAGAAAGTCGAGAGGGTCTTGGGCATGGCGAATGTCGGCCGCATCCGATGTGGCCCGCAGGCCGTGCTTCAAGATCTCCGGGTCATTCGGAGTCATCGCCGGGACGAATGGTGCAGCGGCTTCTGAAGATAGTGTCGGTAGTGCAAGAACGTCTGTGGTTCGGCTGGCTGGTCTCACCGCCATTATCGGCAGCGTCCTTGGTAGCGGCCTTATCTGCCAGAGCCGTTAGCGCCGGATCCTGTTCCATTGTTCGTGACGGGCCTGCACTAGGACCGGCGCCGGCGCTGCCGGGGATCTCGGGCATCTTAAGAGCGGAGAGGCCGGCACCTGGTGGGGTGCCGGCCTCTGCCGTTTTCCTCGGCCAAAAGGAAATCTATGGGTGCAGCGTCATCGCTGCAGCTGGTTTATGGGGCGCTGTGGCCGCTTGCATCGACTATATCGATGGGACCGATGTTCTTGCCTGTGCTCATGAGGCGAAGCTCAATGATGTCTTCGGCCTGGCTCGCGTCAGCGGCCGGCCGGTCTTCCTCGGTGGGGGTGTAGTCGTGGCCCATGGTGGGGTGCTCCCGGTGGCGTTGCAGTGGCTTTGCGTTCACTGTAACCGGGATTACTGCATGGGGCCTGTGTGCCTGGCTGCGCCCGCGTGAGCGTGTCCGGCGGCCGGGGGAGCGTGCGGCGGAGGCCGCCACGCACCTGGTGGCTGGAACCTGGTTCACAGGTCCAGCCACCGGGTGACAGGGTTTAGCGGGTGAATCCGTTGTAACGCTTGGTGGCATCACGGGTGAGGTCCGCGATTGCGCCGCGGTTGATCAGTTCCAGCAGCAGCGCAGCCAGCCGGAACTTCTCCACGTCCTGGAGGGCTTGGCGCAGGTAGCGGGTTCCCTGGGTGGGGCGGCCTTTGAGCCACTGGATCCAGCCCATCATGGTCAGCATGGGTGCCCGCTGCCCTGCCGGGACGGCTTTCATGACTTCAAACAGGATCGCTTCGGCGTGGTCGATCCGGTCCCAGTTCGGGATGTAGGTCAGTTTGCCCAGCATGATCTCCGCAAAGCCTTCATCGTTGGTGACGATGGTGGCCCGCATCAGGTAATCCCGGATGGTCTTGTGTTGGAACGCGGCCGCGAGGGTCCGGGCGGTGTCCGTGTCGGGCATCGCCGGATCGTTCAAGGCAACCTCCCACGCTCCGCAAGCGGCGGTAATGTCCGCTTCGGTGCCCTCGGGTGCCTGCACCCGCAGAGCCCAGTGGCCCAGCAGGGCCGGGGCGTAAACGTCCATGTCCGGGGCGCTCCCACGGAAAATCAGTGTGGCGTTGGCCGCGCTCTCGGTGATCGCATCCAAAGGTTCGCGGTCCGTTGTTCCGAACTCTGCCCAGTACGTGCTGGTCACCATCCAAACGTTCCGGACGGGCATTTGGATGGTGGCCAGCTCCCTGGCCAGCGCCCCCACGTGGGCCGCGTAGGGGTGGACCTCGGCCCCGGTGGCGGTTTCCTCGGAGTAGACGATGACGTAAGCGGCGGTAGCCGCTTCGTCCTCAGCTGCGTAGGTCGCCATCATCTGGGCGTACTCGACCGGGGAGGTTTCGGACGGCGCGAAGGCGCGCAGTGCCATGCCAACAGCACCACCGTTGGCGGTGATGATCACGAAGGATTCCGTGGGGGTGTAGCCCAGCAGGTGCGGGACGGTCGCCAGCAGGTCGGCGTGAGTGGTCAGGCTCAGGGTCTTATCAGTCATGGTGTGTGTCCTTTTTTGGCCGAGACGTGGGGGTGAGGGGACGGCGTAACCGTGCCAGCTGCTCCCTGACTCCCCCGTTGTTTTTTGGTTGCTGGCAAGCT
>NZ_JBEPPA010000020.1:0-51736 GCF_040547075.1 Arthrobacter sp. UYCu512 | reverse complement strand
TCTCCCGCACCCCGCAGTCCTGCGCACGCCACAACGCGATGTCCTCGCGGTCACTTGAGGACAGATACCGCCCGGACAGTGTCGGGGCCAGCTGAGGATTCACACCGCCAGCGTGCAGGAACCAGCGATGCGCCACTGGTTCTGACACGCCCGCCGCGACGCCGGCGTCCCTGGTCTTCGCACCGGAGGCGATCGCGACCCAGAACCGTACCCGGTCCTCGCGCCAAGCCACTGACGGCCGACCCGGCGAAGGGATATGCCCCCGATACGCCCGTACCTCCTTCTGACGACTTCGAACCGACATCCAACACCTCCGTGATCAGGTGTTGCTTCGATCGGTTGAATACGCCCAATACACGTCCCGGGAAATGGGCGCCTGGTGCACCGGCAACGGCGTCCGGCAGTCGATGGGAGCCACCGGGGTCTGCTGGGATAACGCCGTCGCAGAGTCGGCGTTCTCGTCCCTGAAAAACGAGTTCTACCACCACCACAGCTTCGCCACCCGCCAGGACGCCCGCCGGGCGACCATGCGCTATATCGAGGTGTTCTTCAACCGCTGGCGGCCCCACACCAACAACGCCGGCCTGCCACCAGCGACAGCAATGGCGAAATTCACCACCCACCAGCAGCCGCTACCTGCGGCCGCCTGACCAAAACGAAACTACGCGACTGTCTCACATCCTTGACACACCTCAGTGTTGACCCAGCTCGGCACCTGCTCGTTCGTGACCCGCCAGCAGAACGTTGTCTTCCAGGGGTTCACCGGGTCGGGGAAGTCGTATCTGGGCTGCGCGATCGCCAAACGCGCCTGCGAACACCGCATCCGCGCCTACTACGTCCGGATGCCCGACCTCGAGGAAGCCTGGGTCGCCGCCCAGGACGCCACCGGCGGCGCCGGCAAGTTCCTGCGGAAGTATGCCGCCTTCACGCTGCTGGTGATCGACGAGTGGTTACTGGACCGGCCGACGGAATCGATGCGGACAATGCTGCTGGAGTTGATGGAGCGCCGTTACGGCGAGACATCGACGGTGTTCTGCACCCAGTATCAGCAGAAGGACTGGCACCAGCGCCTCGGCTCCGGTGTTCACGCCGACGCGATCATGGACCGCATCATCCACAACACCGTCTGGGTCGAGACGGGCACCTACAACATGAGGGAGCAGACCGCCCTCACCAGCGCTTAACGATCGGGCCGAGAGCCAGTGGCTCCCAACCACACCACCACTGGCTCTCCTCCGCACGATCGCTGGCTCTGAACCGCACGATCGGGTGGCTCCCAAGGCATCAAATACTCAATGAGCAGCTCCACGCCGGCCACCCGGCCCCGGAACTGCTCTCAATTTCCAACTAAAAACGTCTCCACAAAACCCGGGCTTGACAATTGCTCCGTTTCGCTCGGGCGGGGCGGGTGCCTGACGTACCGGCTTCCCTCTCCCCCACCATGTTTTTTGCCTGCTGGCGGAGCATCGCATAGCTGTGCCCGACGGAGCCGGGGCATGCCGAACGGCCAGCAGCGGATGGATTGTGTGAGGAAATAAGCGCAGCGCCGAGCGCAAGGGATCCGGTGCGCTGCCGACCGCAAGACGGTTGCGCCGGTGGAGCGGGCACGTACGATCCGCAGGAGAGCAGCAAAAAAGACAAGAATGCTTGAGCTGCCCGAGCGAAGCGAGCCCCTCATCGCCCGTGCCCTCCGCCCGGGCCGGGTCTTCGACGATACGTCGAAGGCCGCAAAATCGCCCTGATCACCGCCTGGCGCCCGCAGCGCCGGAGCGGCTCTGCATGGGCTGGCGCCGGCGACCATCCGAATTCGGGGGCGAGGCTCAGATCTCTCAGTCGCTGGGATCCGGGGAACGCAGATCCCGTTCGCCGATGTCTGCTGCGCCGAGCGCGTCAGCAGCCGGGCTGTGTGCCGCATCGTGTAGACGGACGCTCAGCTCGGGGTGGTGCAAATCCAGCGCGGGACGTTCCGAGCGGATCCGAGGCAGTGAGGTGAAGTTGTGACGCGGCGGCGGGCAGGACGTGGCCCACTCAAGAGATGCTCCGAAGCCCCAGGGGTCATCCACTTCGACCCGCTCGTTGCTGCGCCAGGTGATATAGACGTTCCAGAAGAACGGGATCATGGACGCGCCGAGGAGGAAGGACGAGATGGTGGAGAACTGGTTCATCCACATGAAGTTGTCCTGGGGCATGTAGTCCGCGTAGCGGCGCGGCATCCCCGAGACTCCGAGCCAGTGCTGGATGAGGAAGGTTCCGTGGAAGCCGAGGAACAGCATCCAGAAGTGGATCTTGCCGAGGCGTTCGTTGAGCATTTTGCCGGTCCACTTGGGCCACCAGAAGTAGAAGCCGGCGAACATCGCGAACACGACGGTGCCGAAGACCACGTAGTGGAAGTGCGCGACAACGAAGTAGCTGTCGGTTACATGGAAGTCCAGTGGCGGGGAGGCCAGGATGACACCCGTCAGGCCCCCGAAGAGGAACGTCGCCAAGAAACCAATGCTCCACAGCATGGGGGTCTCGAGGGTGATGGAACCGCCCCACATGGTGCCGATCCAGTTGAAGAACTTCACGCCGGTTGGGACGGCGATCAGCATCGTCATGAAGGAGAAGAAAGGCAGCATCACCGATCCGGTGACGTACATGTGGTGCGCCCACACGGTCACGGACAGCGCAGCGATGGCGATCGTTGCGTAAACGAGGCCCTTGTAACCGAAAATCGGCTTGCGGCTGAAGACCGGGAAGATCTCCGAGACGATGCCGAAGAACGGCAGCGCGATGATGTAGACCTCGGGGTGGCCGAAGAACCAGAACAGGTGCTGCCAGAGGACGGCGCCGCCGTTCTCCGGGTCATAGATGTGCGCGCCGAAGCGGCGGTCCGCGCCGAGGGCGAACAGGGCCGCGGCCAGCGGCGGGAACGCCATCAGGACCAGGATGGAGGTGACGAGGGTGTTCCAGGTGAAGATCGGCATCCGCCACATGGTCATGCCCGGGGCGCGCATGCAGATGATCGTGGTGATGAAGTTGACCGCGCCGAGGATGGTGCCGAAGCCGGTGAGCGCCAGTCCGAAGACCCAGAGGTCTCCGCCCACGCCGGGGCTGAACGTCGTGTTGGACAGCGGTGCGTAACCGGTCCAACCAAAGGATGCCGCGCCCTGCGGGGTGATGAAGCCGGACACCGCGATCGTGGAGCCGAAGAGGAAGAACCAGAAGGCCAGTGCGTTCAGCCGCGGGAACGCGACGTCGGGGGCACCGATCTGCAGCGGCATGATCACGTTGGCGAAGCCGGCGAACAGCGGCGTCGCGAACATCAGCAGCATGACCGTGCCGTGCATGGTGAAGAGCTGGTTGTACTGCTCCTTGGTCTGCAGGATCTGCATGCCGGGCTCAAACAGCTCCGCCCGGATAACCAGAGCCATCACGCCGCCGAGACAGAAGAAAGTAAAGGAGGCGATCAGGTACATATACCCGATGGTCTTATGGTCGGTCGAGGTGATCCAGTTGACAACCAGCCGGCCCTTTGATCTGGGCACTGGAGATGTTCCTGTGATTGCGGCAGCGTCTATCTGGTTCACAGCCATAGCGGCCTCCCATGACTCCTAGTGCCCCTGCTGCCACACCGGCAGGGAACCCCTTTCACTCGACCGTAGCCACGCAGGGTCCTCCCCGCAAGGGCCAAACCGCACTCTCTTGGAGGAAGAGGCATATCGGGACGCGCGCCGACCGTCTCCGAGGTTCCCCACGCAACCTTTTGTTGTCCTGTCGGGGGCCCTCAGCGCGGGCGTCGGGGGCTGGTTAGAACCCAGCCGGTGATCCCGCCGAGCAGGGTGAGACCTGGGACAAGATTCCACGACAGACCTTGAAGCTCCCGGATCCACCCCGGGCTTGCTTCCAACACAGGCGTAATCAGCAGGTAGACAACCGATGCCAGGACGAAGCCTGCTGTCCCGCCTCCGAGGGCACCCCACAGCCTCCGACGGTGTTCTCCCCTCTTCGGCGCCAAGGTGACTTCGTTGTAGAACGTAAGCATCCAGCCAAAGGAGACGAATCCTGTCCTGCCATCACCGCCACGGACCATGGTGCTGCGACGACTATTACAACTCGCCACCGGCATATCGGGCGCAAAATTATGCCCCGGCACCACAGCAGTATCCGCCACGGGGGTATGCTCCCGTGCCTCCGGAGTCCCGCCGCCCCACCCCCACAGGGATCAGGAAGAACTCAGCAGTTACCTCGAATATCTCGAAAGCGAACTCGCGCAGGTTCGGGAAAGAATTGCCACCACGAATCCGGACGCCGAAAAGACGAACTAGGGTTGGCTGTCCACGGTGGTTCCGCGCCCGCCCGGGCATTTGACCCTGCCCCGACCACCTCACTCGGTCACTCGGGCAATGCCCTGAGAAGGTGGAGACAGTGGTTACCGCCAGGCGAACGATCGATGGAAAAGGCAAGACGGAGTGCGGATCGTGGATGGCCTCCGATGCCATTTGCGCAGTGGGCCTCGATACTCCCCCGTACAGCTAGTCCTCGTGTCTCTTGTCTTCCACCCAGATGTGGCCCTGTGCGTCGCGCTCCACTTCCATGTCGGCTATTTGTTCGTCCGACGCCACTTCCGCATCGTCGTGCCTGTGAACGACGGGCGTGGTTGGGTCGCCCCTGTCAGCCGGTCCGAACACGCTCCTAAGACGGCCCGTCGCGTGCATGAATTTGTCTACGAACCGTGGCTTACTCACCATTCAACCTCCAGTCAATATCGCTCAGATCTGAGTCAGCGTATGGTGGTCCGGCAACATCTGCATAGAGTCGAACGACCGTCCCAGCACGACTACGCCCATGGCCGGGGTACCAGGGAACACTCACGGAAAAGGCTGGACGTCAACGCTCATGGCCTAATCGGACGGAATATTTTTCTTTCCGCGCCGTTGGGCCCGGGAGAAGACAGGGCAGGACGACAGCCTTTCGGTCATGGTTCTCTTCAGATAGCAAAAAGTGCTCCGCAACCATGACCGGTCTGCTCTCCGGTCCGCCAGCCTCCTCGGTGCTCTCAAGCTCGAGCGGGACCACGATTCCCGCACCGATGGATCCCCAGTCCATGAAGCTCTGAGGCAGCGACATCCGCCCTGACGACCCTGAGGTGCTGCTCCGGATCTACTGGGACGGCTTCAGCTCCGCAGACGTTTCCGACCTGCTTAACACCCCTCCTCGGTCCAGGCCACCGTGCAGATGGCATCCTTCGATTCCAACGACGACAACCGCGACGCGCACGTCAAGAGCCCGGATTTCTTCGACGCCCCCAGCAGTACCCGCACATGACCTTCAAAGCCACCCAGGCCCAGGGCACCCCGAGAAACTTCAAGCTCACCGGCGACCTGACCATCAAGAACACCACCTGCCGGTGGAGTAGCCAGAGGACCAATACCAAGCTCTGGGCCTTGGCAGCGGAACTGACGGAGACGGCCACGGCCGGACAGATCCGGCAGACACTGGAGCAGTGGGGCATTTTCACCCTGTAGGCAAGACTCCCGCTGGCTGACACGAACGGACGCGGTCGTGTCAGGCGCACAAAATCCCGGCGGACCTGGTCGCTTCTGCCACTATCCCCCGCGCCGCTCTCCCCCCGGGAGTGGCCAGACAGGCCCGGTGCCGCACGGTGCTGACTTCAGGTGTCGGAGGGACCCGTACGGAGTGGGGACCGGCGGCGGGCTGGGGGAACCACGCGGTATGGGGGAACCGCTGGCTCTTCCGTCGCCGGCCTGCTTCAAGTCTACGCCCGGGGCGTTGGACGGTGATGGGCCGCTCAGGGTTGGGATGCCGCACCGTCATGGGAACGTGACGTCCCTGTCGCGCAGCCGCCCCGGCCTGGCCGAGGTCATTTCCGGACGTCAAGGGCAAAGTCTGATCCCGGCAACGAGCGGGCGGCAGGGTTCGCCTAAGGGAGGGCGCGCGTAGCCTTTACTGCCGGTAACCTTCTACTTCCTTGGCAGGCCGGGCGACCGCATCACCGGGGTCAGCCCCGGCAGTTTCTTTGGCCCTGCGCTGGCGCAGCAGATCCCAGCACTGGTCAAGGTCCTCCTCCACCCGCCGCAACCTGGCCCTGCGTTGCTCGTACGCCCCGTCCGCATCCCCGGGCTCAGGCCGCGCTGCCGCCGATTCGCGGAGCTGGTGTTCCTCGGCGACCAGGACCTGGATCCGGTCCAGGATGTCCTGATTATCCATCTCTGCCACTCCCTGATTCTTCCTTCGGGGACAACCTGTGGGAGCACCGCTCTCAAGACCCCACCGCCGCCGTTTCTGCTGCCGGGTCCGGGCCGGATCCGGCCGTCCTTTCTGCGCGGCCCTTAGGGCCTGAAGGTCGGGTCAGGATCCGGCGTCAGGGGTCCGGGACCGGGAGCTGGATCCGGTTCCGGACCGGGACCGGGACCGGGACCGGGAGGAAAGGGATTTGTTGGGTCGGGGGAACCTGGTGTTGGCTCCGGCTGGGGAGGAAACGGTGCAGGCTCTCGTTGCGGCGGCATGGTCATGGGTTACTCCTTGGATTGGTCCGGGTACGGGCCGTCCGGATGGCAGTTCAGGATACGTCCGGGGAAGGGTAAAGAAAACAGTGTCACTGGTGAATCCGGACGGCCAGGGCTTGGACGGTGTCCCTTGAGGGCGCTGTCATGCGTGACGTTCGACGCCGCGATTCACCCGTCGCCGGCCAGCCGTTCCCGGCAGCCCTGCCGCGCTGGGATCTGTCCATGGTCCGTCCCGCACAAACGACCAGTGCCCGCCCGGGTGCTGCTATTGTCGAGTCCGGACATCACATTGGATGGATGTTCTCCGCCTGCGGGCCCTTCGGACCAGGGGTGATGTCAAACTGGACTTTCTGGTTCTCGTCCAGGGAGCGGTAGCCGCTGCTGGCGATTGCGGAGTAGTGGGCGAAGACATCCGCTGACCCGTCGTCGGGGGAGATGAAGCCGAAACCCTTCTCGGCGTTAAACCATTTAACCGTGCCTGTTGCCATCGTTGCGTCCTTCGGTGACTGTGCTTCTCCGCCGGCTCTCAGGGCAGGCGCGGCGGAAGGTATCTTCCGCTGCCCCCAAGCTACGGGCCCGGAACCTGCCGTGCAAGGGTCAAGACTGCCGGGGCCGCATCAGTGAGCGCCACAGCCATGAGGATGGCCAGGTACAGGGCCGGCAAAGACCCGCTGATCCGGAATCGGCGGGCCGTGGAGATCCCGGATGCGTCGCGGCTGGTACTTGCACGCGGGCTGGGAGCAATCCACACCATCGACGCATCAATCGTGCAGGATATCCCTGCTGAATCCGGAAGTAGGCCGCGGTGCGGATGCCGCAATTGGAGCAACCGGTAAAACCAAAGTCCTGGAGCAAGCCATCTTGTCGACATCGGCATGCGGACTTCAGCCCGCTTCAACGGTGGTCAGGCGTGTTTTCCCGGTTGGCTCGCGGTCGGTAGGGCGTCCGGGATCCGCGGTTTCGTGTTTCCTGTGAAGGTGAACGTCGCGTCATCGCCCTCGCCGTCAACATCGACGGCGATGATCTGGCCGGGCTTGATTTCGCCGAAGAGGATCTTCTCGGAGAGCTGGTTCTCGATCTCGCGCTGGATGGTGCGGCGCAGCGGGCGGGCACCCATGGCGGGGTCGTAGCCTCGGGTTGCCAGCAGCATCCTGGCCGCGGTGGTGAGCTCGATGCCCATGTCCTTGTCCGCCAGGCGCAGCTCCAGCCGGCCCACGAACATGTCCACGATCTCGATGATCTCGTCCTGGGTGAGTTGAGGGAAGACCACAACGTCGTCCACACGGTTCAGGAACTCGGGGCGGAAGTGGGCCTTGAGTTCCTCGGTGACCCGGGCGCGCATCCGGTTGTAGCCGGTCTGGGTGTCCGTGCCGGACTGGAAGCCGGTGGCGACGCTCTTGGAGATGTCCCGGGTGCCGAGGTTGGTGGTCATGATGATCACGGTGTTCTTGAAGTCCACGACACGGCCCTGGGAGTCGGTCAGGCGGCCGTCTTCCAGGATCTGCAGGAGCGAGTTGAAGAGGTCCGGGTGGGCTTTTTCCACTTCGTCGAACAGCACCACGGAGAACGGACGGCGACGGACCTTCTCGGTCAGCTGCCCGCCCTCCTCGTAGCCCACATAGCCCGGAGGGGCACCGAAGAGACGCGACACCGTGTGCTTCTCCGAGTACTCGGACATATCCAGGGTGATCAGGGCATCTTCCTCACCGAACAGGAATTCGGCCAGTGCCTTGGCGAGCTCAGTCTTACCGACACCGGTGGGGCCGGCAAAGATGAACGAACCACCCGGACGCTTCGGGTCCTTCAGACCCGCACGGGTACGGCGGATCGCCCGCGAAACCGACCTGATCGCCTCGTCCTGGCCCACCACGCGCCGGTGCAGCTCATCTTCCATCCTCAGCAGGCGCGAGGACTCCTCCTCAGTGAGCTTGAAGACCGGGATGCCCGTCGAATTCGCCAGCACCTCGGCGATCAGATCCTCATCAACTTCGGAGATATCGTCCAGACCGCCCGCCTTCCACTGGCGTTCCTTCTCTCTACGCACGGTCACGAGTTTCTGCTCCTGATCGCGCAACGAAGCGGCACCCTCGTAGTCCTCCGCATCCAACGCGGACTCCTTCGCCATTTTCAGCGCGGCGATGCGCTCGTCCATGACCTTGAGCTCCGGCGGGGCGCTCATCCGCCGGATGCGCAGCCGTGCGCCGGCCTCATCGATCAGGTCGATCGCCTTGTCCGGCAGGAAACGGTCCGAGACGTAACGCGCCGAGAGGGTCGCCGCGGCGACCAGCGCACCGTCGGTGATGGTGACGCGGTGGTGCGCCTCGTACCGGTCACGGAGACCCTTGAGGATCTCGATCGCGTCGGCGACGGAGGGCTCCTTGACCTGGATCGGCTGGAAACGGCGCTCCAGCGCAGCATCCTTTTCGATGTGCTTGCGGTACTCGTCCAGCGTGGTCGCACCGATGGTCTGGAGCTCACCGCGGGCCAGCAACGGCTTCAGGATCGACGCCGCATCGATCGCCCCCTCGGCGGCACCGGCACCGACAAGGGTGTGGATCTCATCAATGAACAAGATGATATCGCCGCGGGTGCGGATCTCCTTCAGGACCTTCTTGAGGCGCTCCTCGAAGTCACCGCGGTAACGGGAACCTGCGACCACGGAGCCCAGGTCCAGGGTGTACAGCTGCTTGTCCTTGACGGTCTCGGGCACGTCGCCGCGGACAATCGCCTGGGCCAGACCCTCGACGACGGCGGTCTTGCCCACGCCCGGCTCGCCGATCAGGACAGGGTTGTTCTTCGTCCGGCGGGACAGGACCTGCATAACCCGTTCCATTTCGGATTCGCGCCCGATCACCGGGTCCAGCTTGTTCTCACGCGCAGCCTGGGTCAGGTTGCGGCCGAACTGGTCCAGGACCACGGAACCGGCAGGAATCGCTTCAGCCTGGTCCTGGCCGGGACCGACGCCGGTGGTTTCCTTGCCCTGGTAGCCCGAGAGCATCTGGATGACCTGCTGGCGGACCCGGTTCGGGTCCGCACCGAGCTTGACCAGCACCTGGGCGGCAACACCTTCACCCTCACGGATGAGGCCGAGCAGGATGTGCTCCGTGCCGATGTAGTTGTGTCCCAGCTGCAAGGCCTCCCGGAGCGAGAGCTCCAGGACCTTCTTGGCCCGCGGGGTGAAGGGGATGTGACCGGACGGGGACTGCTGGCCCGGGCCGATGATCTCCTGCACCTGCCCGCGGACGCCCTCGAGCGAAATACTCAAGGACTCAAGAGCCCTGGCCGCAACACCCACACCCTCATGGATCAGACCCAAGAGGATGTGTTCGGTACCAATGTAACCGTGGTTCAGCATGCGTGCCTCTTCCTGGGCAAGCACAACCACGCGACGGGCACGGTCCGTAAATCGCTCAAACATGTCGCCACACTCCTGACTTCCCCCTACCCTGATGCTACGTCGCATCATGCCCACTTTGGGGGCGTTCGCGGCAGGCAGGATATGACAGAGCCAGATCCATGTGACCTTGCCGGTTAGGCGCAGGGTTTTCGCGCCCCTATCCGGCGTTCCACGGCGAGTGGGCTCCGCCGCAATGACACCTCCTTGGATGCCGATTCAATTCCCGCCACCGCGTACGGAACGCATGGTAGATTTAGGCGGCGACACGCATATGAGTCCCTGGCGGCCGGGGTGCCCCGGGTCGTGCGGTTGTTGCTGCATTGACGGCTTGTTCCCCCGGCGCCGGTTCCGGCGCCGGGGGATCAAGCCGGATTGACGACCCGTATTGATAACCCGGTGGGTTCTGTCAGCGGCGCGGTGGTTTGAGGGCTCCGGCCCAGGCGATGACCTGGTCGAAGACCGCGCCCAGGCCCTGTACCGCCCCGGGCGACGGTGTGAAGGTGGTGTAGTTTTCAAACTCCGTAGCCAGACTCCGTAGCCAGAGGCACGGCGACCTGCGCGCGGACATCGGCCATCTGCAGCTCCGCGGCGACGAGCCGCAGATGTTCCACCGCCCGGGTCCCGCCGGTGCCGCCGTAACTGACGAAGCCCGCCGCTTTGTTGTTCCACTCCCGGTATCGGAAAACCAGGGCGTTTTTCAGTGCCGCGGGAACGGAGTGGTTGTATTCCGCGGTGACAAAGACGTACCCGTCGAAGGATCCGATGGCTTCCGCCCGGGCCTTCGTGTGTTCCAGTGACGGCTGGAGCGGTTCATCGAGCAGCGGGAGACCGAAGTCGGCCACATCGACGAGTTCGAACTGCGCATCGGTGCGTTTTGCCGCCTGTTCGTAGACCCAGTCGGCGACGGCTTTCCCCTGCGGCCCGGGCGGGGGCTTCCGAGCACGACCGCTATCGTGAGCATGAAGCCGCGCCTCCCGTCAACTACAGGACTCCTTACCCGTTTAAACACTCCGGGTCTGGCCCTGCTTCCCCGGGACCGGGCCGGCCGGACCTGTCCCGGCCGGGGAGATACGGCGCCGGTCCCCCGAAATCTGCAGGACCGTCCATGGACGGATCAACGTACTCCCCGGGCTCGGGTGGCACTGCCGGTCATGTCGTTGAACCGGCCGGGGAGATGGGACACGTCATGGCACTAATGGACCGTCTCCCCCAATCCCGCGGGGTGGGTGCAGCCGGCGGCTTTTTGCCGGCGGATCCGCGGGCGCATTTCCCTGGGCTGATGGGACAATAGGACAATAGGACAAGGGTCGTGCCCCGGCGCCGGACCGGCGCCGATAGACCCGGCCCAGGACACTAAGGAGGGATCCTGATGGACCCCACCAGCTATGTTGTTGCCGGAATCATCATCGTGCTGCTGTTCATCGTGGCGAAAATGTCCATCCGGATCGTGCGTCAGTATGAGCAGGGCGTGCTCTTCCGGCTCGGCAGGGTCACCGGGGTCAGGATGCCGGGGCTGCGGTTCATCATCCCCGTAATCGACCGCCTTCCGCTGGTCAGCCTGCGGATCGTGACCATGCCGATCCAGTCACAGGGCATCATCACCGAGGACAACGTGAGCGTCGATATTTCCGCGGTGGCCTACTACCGGGTGATCGACGCCGTGAAGTCCGTCGTGGCGATTGAAAACGTCTCGGCAGCCATCAACCAGATCGCCCAGACCACACTGCGGAAAGTCGTCGGCCGGCACAGCCTGGACCAGACGCTCTCGGAAACGGAACGGATCAACAGCGACATCCGCGAGATCCTGGATGCCCTCACACTCGAGTGGGGCGTCGAGGTCACCCTCGTCGAGCTCAAAGACATTCAGCTGCCCGAGAGCATGAAGCGCGCCATGGCCCGCCAGGCCGAGGCCGAGCGGGAGAAGCGGGCCAAGATCATCGCCGCCGAAGGCGAAGCCATCGCTGCGGCCGCCCTCGGGGACGCCTCCGACATCATGATGGCCCACCCGCTGGCCCTGCAGCTGCGCAACCTTCAGTCCCTGGTCGAAATCGGTGTGGACAAGAACACCACCGTCGTTTTCCCTGCCCCCTTGATGAGCACCATCGGGGAACTCTCCGCGTTTCTGGCCCGGGAAAACCAGGCCGCGGCAAGCTCGCAAGGAAAACCACCGGTCCGGGCCGCATACCGCCCGCCGGGGCACAATACGCCCGTTCCGGCCGAAGCAGCCGCCGTGCGCCTCCCGTCGGGCCGCTGACCCGTCGACGTCCATCCCGTCAGAACCCTTGGCGGGGCGGCGGGACCGTGCGACGATCCGTTCATGAATGAAGGAAAGCGCTTCCGCCACGGGCCGATCATGACGGAACTAAAAGGACCGATCAGGCCTCCCGGTGGCGGCCCGGCAGCGCCTGCCACCCAGCCGGCCCGCACGCCAAGGCATGGCCGCGTGCGGAACCACCGGGCCACCACCTCCGGACGAACGCCCGGTGTCGCTAGGCTGCCAGCGGGGCGCCGAAAAGCTCTTCTGCCAGACGGACCAGATGCTCCGGGACGTCTGCGTCCCTGCCGTGGGCGTCGCGGCCCAGAAGGACGGGCTGTCCGCGGGCGGTGCCGGCGAGGTACAGCCCGCATTCATGCATCAGATGCCTCGCACGCAGGTTCGGCGGAAGGTTGATGATTGTCCCCTCGGCGTTGAGGTAAACGTTCCAGTCGCCGCGGGTGATTGACTCATCTCTCCCCGGCCAGCCCCTGCAGGACCTCCCGGCCGGTGTCCAGGGATTCAATCCGGATAGGCTCGCCGAGGGCGGACGTAACCGCGCACAGCGTTCGGAACCGCGCGCCATGCCGGATCCACCACGCCATCCATGACCCTTCGCCACAAACCCGGAACCGCTGTGCCACGGCGGAATACCAGAGATGGCCCGCGACCGGAAAACCCGGTCCTTCAACACATCTGTCAGCTTGCGGGATGCAGCGGGATGTTCCGCCCCGATAATTTGGCTGTGTGAACCGTGTGGGCTGTGAACCGCTCAGTGGCCAAGCCTGCCAGCTACGCCGACGACGTTTGGGGCTGCGGAAGCTTTGATTGACATTCAGGCCGTCAGCAAGTCGCTCCCGGACCGTCTTGAAAACGATCGTTCGCAAGACACCGTTTGAGATCCCTTCCGACCCAAGGAATACAAGGGTCCGTCGTGTAAACGTTGCCGCGTACGCACCACCGCAACGGGTACCTCCCTTCGCGATACACCAAACCCACGAAGGCAACGCTTATTGGCTACGAACCCGGCCCGGTTGCCAGACCAAACGGCTGATCGTTTCTGGTGAAATATCGCTAACGTCGGATATTTCACTTTTTCACAAGCCGCCCCGTATTGACCGCAGACGACTGGCACTGCCCCGGGAGCTCGTTCGCATCGATCAATCGATGCGAATGATCGAGACCCCAGCATCGCGGAGATCTTCGTACAACTCACCGAATGGGGCGGGACCTCCTCGTTGGTCGCACTGCGTGAAGACCAGACGCTCGGCAGCGCGTGACACTCCGACGAAGAACGTCATGGTGGACTCGACGGTGTCGCGGGTGTGGGCCCACCACTGGTCGCGGTCCAGACCGATGAAGAACACTGTGTGGTATTCGAGGCCCTTGCTTCGGTGGACTGTGAGGAGGGGGATTGCGTCCGCGTCACTGAAGGCGTCGGCGACGGCATCCCACGAGTCGACTCGTCGAAGTACTTGGGCGACCCTGATCTTGAAGGCGTCTAGGGTGACTTGGATGTCTTCGGGTCGATCGCCGAAGATGCGCTTGGAGCCGGCGGAATCGAGGTTAAGGAAGGCGGCGATCTTATCGGTGAGTGCCTGAGTGATTTGTTCACTCAGGTCGGGCGCAGCGCCGGAGTCGAGTGGCGTCTGGGCGAACCACCTACGGAGCTCCTCAAGGAACGTAGTGAGGTTGTCCTCTAGTTGCGTTCCTACTTCGCGGTCGCGGTTGGGTGATGCCACATGTCCCAAGGAGTCAGTGACGTCCTGCCATGTTTGTGGCTGCCCGCCGCGAGTGGCGGCGAGTCGGACGATGCCTACGAGGAGATGTACGAGGTCGTCTTTCAGCAGGTCGAGCAGGCGCAGCTTGCCAACCTCGGCGTCGTCGTTGCGCAGCTTGAGCCCGACGGAGTGAAGCGCCTCAGTGAGCGCTGGCTCCAGGTCCGCAACCTTCTGGCGGGCTATGAGGGCGAATTCGCTCGGCTGCCGGCCTAACTGTTCGATGTCGGATGCGATCCAGGCTGCAATGGCCTGTGCCTCGCGCTCGGCCGTGGGGAACGACCACACCTCGATCGGCGACTCACCCACCGCCGGCGCGACCCGGGACTTCTGGTGCTGAGTCTGCGGATCGAGCCGTTTGGCGAACCGGTGTTGCAGGTCGACGAGCTGCTGGGTAGACCGGAAGTTCATGACAAGGGCGAACGGCTCGGCCGCGAAGTCATGCTCGAACTGCGTGAATGCGTCACTGAGAGCTCCGGCCCAGCCCATGATGCGCTGATTGCGATCGCCTACGGCAGTGACGGTTGTGCCGCGACCCGCAAACACCGACTTCAGGAACGAGTATTGGGCGTAGGTTGTGTCCTGGAACTCGTCGATGAAGACGAAGGGGTAGGTTGCCTGCAGCGCACGCTGCAGCTGCGGACTAGTGCGGATCATCAGCTCGGCAAGGCGATTGAGCATGACGAAGTCCACTATTGGGTTTTTCCGCCCTCGGTAGTTGCGCGCCCACCACTCCTGGACGGCGTACTCGCGGGCGGTCGTCGCCGGTGGCTGATTGGACGGCTGAGAGGGCAGCTTGGCTGCGCCGAGGACGTTCGGCAGGAATGTGGAGGCAGAGACCTCGCCTTGGAATCCGTCAGGTGCCGATGACGCGATATCGCTGAGGAACACCTCGATCTCCGCTCGGCTAGAGTACCCGATCTTGTAGCTCTCCTCGAAGGTCCACTCCTGCGGCAGTAGCCGGGTAAAGCGGTCGACGATGGACTTGGTGAACGCGTCGAAGGTCATCGAGGTGAAACGGCCGGCGTGTTCGGGAAGGCGGGCTTCGACCCGGCGTTGAAGGTTGGCCGCGGCGTCGCGCTTGAAGGAGATCGCGAGAATCTGTTGTGGCGGCCGGCAGATCCCAGTTTCGAGGAGATAGCTGGCGCGCTGGGCGAGAAACTCTGTCTTGCCGGCGCCGGGCCCGGCTGTCACGGATGCGGTGCCGGCGCGTAATGCGGCCCAGGCGGCCTTTTCTAGGTCGTCGATACCCTCGGGGCGCCACGAGGCCGGATCGATTCTCATGTCGTGGCGACCGCTTTCTCAATCCGGTCGATGAGCCGACCAATCCGCTCGGGTGGCTTCGCCAATTCCTCCTTAGCGACGAACGAAAGCGCTCGTAAGTGTGTGCCCGGCTTGGACTGGTTGAGGAACAGGTACCTGTACCACCGCATGTCCTCCATCTTCTTCTCCGAACTCCAGTATCGGATGTCCGGCCGGTCCTTCGTGTCTCCGAGGACGGCATCCCGCGCATCCGCCGTCGCCCGAGGCCCGGTCTTTCCAGCCTCGAGATGGCCGATGTAGGCATCGCGATAGTGCTGCATGAGAGCCATATCGAGGTCGAGCGGGACGGAGAAGTAGATGTCCCACTTCTCGAGGTGGTCCATCCAAGCCCTGATCTGGTCGATTGTGAGTCCGTCGATGTCGACGGTCGAGGTGAAGTCCTTGACGCCTGCTGACCCGTCGAAGGGATTGATCCCGTTCTCGATCAGACGTGTGCAGGCGTCTCGGATGCGGCCTTCGCCTCCGCCGAAGCGGCCCCAGTCGAGGTCGAGGAGCGTGGCGTGTGGAATGCCCAGTTGATTGAGCAGCTTCCAGAAGTGGTTGGTGTGCCGCCCTCCGAGCGGGACGAAGGCGACGAACGACTGGTCGATGTATATGTCCCGGGCGGCGGCCAGCTTGGGTATGACGACTTGCTCGGAGTCACCCTCGCCCAGGATGACGAAGCGGGCGAAGTAGAGCTCGGGGTGGGCGTGGACTGCTTCGCGTAGATACTTGCCCGCGTCGGTGGTGTCAGCGGGGAGAAGAATCGGGTTCACGCGGGTCGTCCGGGTGATCCTGTCGACCCGGAAGTGTCGGATGTTCTCCGGTTCGATCCTGACTACGGCGCTGGCCGAGTGGCTTGAGATCACGGCTTGGGCTCGGCCTGAGCCTGTGACGTCGATCAGCTGCTGGACGACGCGCGACAGGAAGTAGGGAGACAGGTTATTCTCCGGCTCCTCGATCGCCAGGACCGTCAGGGACGGGATAGCCGTCGCGGTGATGTCGAACTTGTCGTCGTGGATGCCCGCGGCGATCTCCGACTCGAGGTCGAGGGTCGCCGCAGTCATAGCGATGTGGAGCAGCGACTGTTGTCCGTCGCTGAGCTCACGGGCTGAGCGTCTTCGCCCAGTTGCCGACGGCTCGAACAGCATCTCGGCGTTGGTGACCAGGACGTTCATGTCCCGACTGATCGGCTCGAAGATCGGGTGGCGTTCGGTGCTGAGATGATGCAGCTCCTGCCACCGTCCGGAGATCGCGTCAGTGACAGTGGCAACCACTGCTTCATCCTTGAACTTCTCCGAGAGCGTGGCTGCGGTGATGACAGTTTCGTCGCGGAAGTCGTCGGACCACACACCCGCGCGCCACAGCCGTCCTCGAAGGAACGAAGTCACGTGGCGGGTGCCATCCCTCGTCGCCGGCACGTAGACCATCTGGATCCGGTTGCGGTCCGATGAGCGAAGCGGGGCCCAGGCATCGCCGTAGTCGTCATCGAAGTTGAATACAACGCGGCGGGTGTCCTCAATGGTTCCCTGCACGGGTCCCTCGGCCGTCCATATCGCATCCAGCACGATTCGCAGCTTGAGGCTCTGATTGTCGGAGGCGGCCATCTGTGCGAAGAACTCGGGGACAGCGGCTGCAGCGTCTGCGTTGGGGTCGGCCAGCTCCGGGAAGGCGAACACGGCGTCGATCCGCATCGTCCGGGTGCCCGCCGGGGTGCTCTCGTTCTCGGGGACGTGGAAGTCCTCGACTCGCACTTGGCGCTGCTCGGCGACCACACTGAAGAGCCTGAGTAGTGCCTGGCAGGCCGCAGTCTTGCCCGAAGCGTTCACCCCTAGCAGCGCGGTCAGTTGCTGGTCAAACGTGATCGTCTGCGGTTCAGGGCCGAAGCACTGGAAATTGGTTAGTCTGACTCGTTCGAGGTACATCGGTCTACTCTCTGCTCGGAATCAGCACATCTATCAGCCACGATACGAGGTTTTGTCCAAGCAGTTTACGAGCGTCGCCCGAAAGGCCGACATCGTCGTGGGGCGGGCTCGGCGGTCGCCGGCGCCGTTGACCCGTCCGCGGACGACCGGCCTGCTGGGGCTACACCTACTGTCTCGTCACCAAAGATGGCCGAGTGGGCTGCTCCCCCAGTACCGTCTGAGCCACATTCCCAAAGACCTTGGTCGTGCCGAGGATCGGACGCCCGCTGGCTTTCAGGAAGGATTGACCAGCTTCCCGCAAGGTCGAGAACGCTGCGTCGATTTCTCATAACCCTAGGGTTGCAAGACTACGAGTCGAGACATGTCAATGCCCTTGACGCTTCAATGACTGAAGTGTCTTGCTACTATGTCCTGCAAGTAGGAAGCAAAATTGCGATGGTCAACCACTGTTGCGGGACACTTTGGAGCCGAAAATGGGCAAGCTGATCGGATACGCCCGGGTATCGACCCGGGCACAGGACACCGACCGGCAGATCGCGGACCTGCTGGCTGCCGGAGTGCGACGGGATGACCTCTACATCGACCATGGGGTCAGCGGAGCCAGGGCATTGAGGCCGGCATTCGGTATGGCTCTTGATGCCCTGCATGAGGGCGACACCCTGGTGATCACCACGCTGGACCGGTTGGGGCGCTCCACCGCCAACATGCTGGAGCTGGCCACAGTGCTGCGAAAGCGAGGGATCGGTCTTCGCGTGCTGAACCTCGGCGGCGGCGACGTGGACACCGGCACGCCGATGGGCGGCATGGTCTTCACCGTCATGGCAGCCCTCGCGCAGATGGAACTGGAGATCAAACGGGAAAGGATCACCGATTCAGTGTCCAAGCGCCGGGCCGCCGGCAGAGACCTGGGCGGGCGCCGGGAACGGTTCACCGACAGCCAGATCGAGAACGCCCGCCGCCTGATCGACGCCGGGCAGCCCGCCACCCAGGTGGCCGTTGACCTGGGCATGTCCCGGGCGACGCTGTACCGGCGCATCGGCGAACTCGACGCCCGGCAATGGATCACCGCCCAGACTCCCTGAACACAACAACATGCCGTGCGCGGAACGTTCTTGTTCTGTTCGGTCGCTGTGGGACGCCTTAAGAGGGGCGACTGCTGACGGTTCAGTTGTCACATAGGTCCGAACGCCGATAACTGATCGTGTCAACAAAACATCGGACCGCCGCGATGGACGGAGGAGGGGAAGGGCACGGCCCGACCGGTGTGGTCGGGCCGTGCCCTTTGCCGCACTCTCGTGTGGGGCGCCTAGTCTTTCTTGAAGGCGTCCTTGACTTTTTCGCCGGCCTGCTTCAGGTCAGCTTTGCCCTGGTCAACCTTGCCTTCGGCTTTGAGGTTGTCATCTCCGGTCGCGTTCCCGGCAGCTTCCTTGCCCTTACCGCCAAGCTTCTCGGCGGTGTTGTCGATTTTGTCGTCCAAACCCATGAGGATCACCCTTCTGGTCGTTCCCGCCGGACTCTCCCCGGCGGCTGACCCTTCCATCCTAGCCACCACCGGACACCGCCCCGCCGGGTCGGGCGACCGGTTTGCTGTCCGCGAACGGCGGTCCAACCGCCGGTGTCCTTTCGAAGATGCAGCCACTGCTTACTGCCCGTGCCGGGCGTCGTTCGCGTCAGCGCGGGACCGCCCATCAGTCCGGCGGTTTTGTCCGGTATTCGCGCTGGTGGTCCTCGAGCTTCTTCTCGGAATCCCGGCGACGCTGGCCCACGGTGCGCATCGGCTGCGTGATCGGCCTCTTCGGGTTCTCCTTATCCAAACCCTGGCCACGGTCTTCCTCGCCGCCCGCAGAAGCCCCTTCCGTACCGGGAGGTGTGTTCTCGTTCATACAAGCATCGTCCCACCCTGCAAGCCCGGGCACTAGGTGTGCCGGGTCAGAGCCACTTCCGGGCCGCCCGTCACCCGGGCCCGGCCAGCGGGGTACCGGGCGGCACCATCCGATTCTGACTGCCGGGCACCAGACCCGTCCGGACACGGGGGTCGAGGACCATCCCGCGGAAAAGTAGCGCTAAGGATCAACCGATCGCGACGATTGTTACTGGCGATCGTTGAGAGAGCATGGCTTGTGAATACTAAACGGCTGCCGAAAAGGCGGCGTACGGGCGGTATGGGGCTTGGGGACCAACTCGTGGAAGAGAAACGCCCAAGCCATTGTCGGTTGACGTACGGCTGTAAAGCACGCCGTCTCCGGGCCCAACGCAACACCCACGGACGTTTGGGTGACTGCTCAGGCTGAACAAGGAGAACTTCCCATCGCGGTCGGGGAAAGCCGCTCCAATTTGGTCATTTTGATGCTTAGCGCTACTTTTCCGCGCAGTGGTCCTCGACCCCCCTCTACCGGCAGATCGGAGCAGCCCGAACCCACTGGTCCGCATCGCCGAGCAACGATTGGAACGAACGATGACCTATGTCCGCCGCCTCTTTGGCCGAGGTGGCTTGGCCCGGGCGGTCGGCGTTAGGCTGGGCTCATGGGAGTCGAACCAGCCGTGATAGAACGAATGTCCAGAACCCGTTCTCAGGATCCGGCCAGCGTGCCCCGGGCGGTGGAAGGGGAAGCGGATTTGGTGGTGGTGGACACGACATGGGGAGAGCTGCAGCCGCTGCAGTGCGCGCCCGGGGTGGTAACCCTCGGCGAGCTAGAACTCCTGGAATCGCTCAGCGGCGGCGCGGTCTTGATCGACAGCCGTGTGCCTGGTTCCAGGGCCGGGGTCACGATTCCGGGCGCAGTCAACATCCCCCACGACCGGATCCTGGAATCCAGGGACCAACTCGACCCTTCCCGGCTGAGCGTGTTCTTCTGCAACGGCCCGCAGTGCCCGCAATCACCGGCGGCCGTCCGGGCGCTGGTGGAAACCGGGTATCCGGCCTCCGCTCTGGCATATTACCGGGGTGGACTGCACGACTGGGTCGCTCTGGCCATGCCCACGGAACGGGTCACCTGACAGCCGGTGCCCGTCACGGCGCCGGGGTCAATGACGACCGCGCACCGGGCGCTGGCGAGCCGCAATCAACCGAAAACCAACCCACGGAGGGCGTTGTTGTGGCCCGTGCCGGTTGTGGCCAGCCGCTTAGAGTCCAATACGGCGGGGTCATTGTTGGCAATCTCTGCACCGGTCCCGCCACGAACTGCCACGACTCCCGAGGCGGGCGGCGGGCCGGGTGCATGTCATAGGAACGGAGAAGAATAATGATGGACGGATACGGTTCGACGATGGGCTCCACGTGGCTGTTCTGGCTGCTCCTGGTGATCGGTATTGTCCTGCTGGCGATCCTTGCCGTGCGGTTCTTCGTCGGCGGGATGACCCGAGCCGGGACCGGCCGAGGTCCAGGGGAGGGCCCTGGCCCGGACGGCCCCGGTGCTATGGGCGCGACTGCCGCCCGACGGATTCTGGATGAACGGTACGCCAGGGGGGAATTGAGCGCGGAAGAATACCGTGAGCGGCTCGACGTCCTCGGGGGCGATACGTGATGCAACCTGTCAGCCGTCGCAGTGCCTTGATCCTGGGAGGTGCGGGCGCTGCGGCCGCAGCGACGGGCGCGGCAGGATTGCTCAGAGACCAGGACATGGGAATCCAGGCCGCCGGCGGGGAGGACTTGAGTGAGCCGCAGGCCCTGCACAGTGCCGATGGCCGGCTTCAGGTGAAGCTTTCAGCAGCCCTGGGCCAGGTGGGGATCGCGGGCAGGGATGCCGACGCGCTGTCCTATAACGGGTCCCTGCCCGGGCCCACCCTGTTCCTGCGGCCCGGGGACCGGGTGAATGTAACGCTGGAGAACCGGCTGGGGGATCCGACGAACCTGCACGTCCACGGGCTGCACGTCTCCCCGCAGGGCAACAGCGACAACGTGCTGGTTTCGGTCGAACCGGGTACGTCCTTTGATTATGAGTACCGGTTGCCGGCGGACCATCCGCCGGGCGTGTACTGGTACCACCCCCACCGCCACGGAAGCGTCGCCGACCAGATCTTCGGCGGACTGTACGGGGCGATCATCATCCAGGACTCCCGGCCCGTGCCGGTGACCCGGGAACGGGTCCTGGTTATCTCCGACATCTCCCTCACTGGGGGCGGTTCCATCGCCGCCGTGTCCTCGATGGAGAAAATGATGGGCCGGGAGGGTGCCCTGGTCCTGGTCAACGGGCAGCTGAACCCGGTCCTGGCCGCCCGGCCGGGCGAGCGTGAACGGTGGAGGATCATCAATGCCTGCACCTCCCGGTACCTGAAGCTCCGCCTGGACGGCCAGGACCTGCAGCTGCTGGGCCTGGACACCGGCCGCTTCCAACGTCCCAGGGACGTTGAGGAGGTGCTGCTGGCCCCGGGCAACCGGGCGGACCTGCTCGTGACCACCGCCGCCGGGACCGCCGTACTACGCACCCTGCCCGTGGACAAGGGCGGCATGGGATCCATGATGGGCAACAACGAAGGCGGACAATCCCCGCCCGGCCCGGACGGGACCGTGCTGGCCACCCTGGCCGTTGCCGGCGAACCGGCTGCTGCGCTGGCACCGGTCCCGGCGCAGCCGGCACCGCGGGACCTGAGGGCCGCCGCGGTGACCGCCCGCCGGGAACTGGTCTTCGCCATGGGCATGGGTATGAACAGCGGCGGCGCGGCTATAGGCAGCGGCATGGGTGGTGGGATGGGGTCGGGGATGATGAGTTTCACCATCAACGGCAGGCCGTTTGACCCGGCCCGGGTCGACACCACGGTCCCCGCCGGCGCCGTCGAGGAATGGACCCTGAGGAACACCAGCCCGATGGACCACCCGGTGCACCTGCACGTGTGGCCGATGCAGATCATCGAACAGGCCGGCCGGCCAGTGGACAGCCCCGTGTGGCAGGACGTGGTGAACGTTCCGGCCCGCAGCAGTGTCCGGGTCCGGATCGCCTTCGATGACTTCACCGGCAAAACCGTCTACCACTGCCACATCCTGGACCATGAGGACAGCGGCATGATGGGCCTGATCGAAGCCCGGTAGCGCAGCGGCCCCACATTCCTTTGCATGAATGAGAAAACCGATGAAGGAGCACAACAATGAGCTACGCACACACCATCACCGTCTCCCTGCCCTACGGGGAAGCAGTAACCCGGACCCGTGAAGCCCTCTCGGGGCAGGGCTTCGGCGTGCTCTCCGAAATCGATGTCCGCGCCACCTTCGAGGCTAAGCTCGGGTCCGACGCCGGGCAGGGCCTGGGTGACTACCTGATCCTGGGTGTCTGTAATCCTGCCCTGGCGCAGAAAGCTCTCGCCGCGGACCCGGACATGGGGCTGCTGCTGCCCTGCAACGTCGTGATCAGGCGCGGACCTGACAACTCCACCACCGTCATCCAGACCATCGACGCGCAGACCATGGTCCAGCTCAGCGACGCCCCGGCCGTCTCCGAAGTCGCCTCGGACGCCGATCACCGGCTCCTCGCAGCCCTGAAGGAACTCGAAACCGCCTAAGACCGGTTGAACGTGCAGCGACGGACCGCGCGCGGAGAGAACGAGTACGGTTGAACGCGGCGTGGCGCCGGAACCCGCCGTCTAGTGTGCGGTGTCGGCTGGATTATTCACGCTATGCCTGGCTCAGCCGGGGACCTTGTTGGCGGCTCTTGAACTTTGGGCGAGGTGCGGTGTTCAGCAGGGCCAAAGTTCAAGAGCCTGTAATCATCGAGATTGAAAGGAATCGACGCAGCATCAACAGCGCCGGTATCCTTGAAAACGGCTCGTAGTCCTCGGTTATGAATGTCTTGAACAACACCCATAATTGCAGGGCTGCGGGCCTGCTCATGTTTGGGACACCACGCTAAAAATTTGAGAGCCAGTTTTCCACCCACAATGAGGGAACCAAGAATGCTCAGTGACTTCACAAAGAACAATCTAGATAAGCAAGGATTTGGAAGTCTCGATGAGGACGCCAAGGCTTGCTATGCGTGGCCCCTGCGATTCACGCCGGGAGTGGGCACCGTCCTAATCGTTGTCGGATTGACTTTGCAGTCGCCCACTTTTCTTGGACTTGGGGCAATCGTTCCACTTAGCGGAGTACTATTCCCCCGCGGAATGATTCTTGATCTGGTTTACAATTTGGGCGTCCGACATCTATTTCATGGGCCAGCGCTCCCGCCCACGCCGACACCTCGACGGTTTTCGTACCTGCTGTCCACCGTGCTGCTGACGGGCTCGGCCTTATCCTTCTACTACGGGTTATCAACGTTGGGATTCATCCTAGGAGGAGCGGTCGCTCTAGGTGGCTTAATGCTCACCACCACCCATTGGTGTCTCGGGTCGTGGATCTACAGATTTCTTTTCCGGCATTCAGCGGCGAGGTCGTAACTACAGGAGCATCAACGCGGCGCGGTATCTTCACCATTACCTCATCAGCGCGCACTCACCCGGCCGTGCCCGGATTCTGACCATCATCTGGTTCACCGACGGCAGGTTCCTGGCCGGTGTCGGGGGCCGGGGCGGGCTGATGCGTCCCAGCAAAGACTCGTACGGGCCCTGCAAAGCCTCATCGCGCGCCTGCGCGCCCTGCCTCAGTCGGGGATTCGGCTGAGAGCTGGAGTGCCCATTGGCGGACCGTGGCCAGGAGCCATCGCCCACCGAAGGCCCAGTAGAAACGAAACCCGGCCTGCACCGCACCGGCGATGCTGGCCACCCACACCAGGGATCGGCTGAGGAAAGTTTTCATTTCCGACGCTAGTTGGCGCACTGACCTCACGTTCTGCACACCCCCAACATCCCACCGAAAAACGCGTTTCCGCGCGTCAGCGCCATGGGTGATGGACACGAAGGGCGTGCGACGGCACGCATCCACCTGTCAACTCAAGAAGCAGAACGAGGGCATGCTCCGGGTGCTGGCGATGCAGGTCAGAGCGGTGTGGTGGGTCCCTCTCTTGGTGCCAGGTCAGGGAACCGCGCATCAGTGCTGGCAGGTCATGGACCCGGTCGATAGAGGCGTCAGGCAGGGGCGCGGCCATGCTCTCGGGCAGACCCAGCATGGTTAGGCATCGCCTCCACCGTTCGGCCAGGGCTGCGAACCTGGCGCGGGGCGGGCAGCCGTCTCATGGACCAAGGACCCTGTTGTCCCGATCCGGAACAGACAATAGTGGAAGCGGGGCAACAGTCACCGACGACTTGAAGGAGATCACATGATGTATGGATGGTATGGCGATGGGGGCATTCTCGGCTGGGTGGTCATGGCAGTGATGATGCTGCTGTTCTGGGGAGGGGTGGCGGCCGTGGTGATTCTTCTGATCCGCAGCGGACGGGCCGGCGCGGGGGGCCACTCCGGGTCCCCGCACGATGACCCGGAGCGGATCCTCAACGAACGCTTCGCCCGCGGGGAGATCGACGCGAACGAGCTCAATGAACGCCGCACGGTTCTTCGAAACAAGCCATGAAGACCCTGAGCCGCAAAACGCATTTTTTGTTCGGCGCCGCCGCAGCGCTTGTCCTGACTGCCCTGTCCATGCTGGCTGTGGTCTTCATGAGCGGCGGGACGGACCCGGGAGGCTACGCGTTTCCCGGAGCCTCCCGATGCACGGCGCCCGGCCTCCCCGGCACGGTCATCAACGTCACGGCCTCCGACATGGGAGGTGCCATGATGGGCGGCTCCGCGATGATGCGCGGCAGCATGCTGCTGGCCGCAGACAGGACCACCGTGACTGGCGGCAAGGTGTCCTTTCTCGTCACCAACGTCGGTAACATCCCTCACGAAATGATGATCATCCCGCTGGCAGGTACCCAGATCGCAGGAACCCGCCCGGTTGGCCGGGACGGCAAAATCGATGAGAGCGGCAGTTTGGCTGAAGCCGCCGCCACCTGCGCCGAAGGCGAAGGCGAAGGGATTCTCCCGTCTGCGGCCGGATGGATCACCCTGGATCTTGCACCCGGAGAATATGAACTGTTCTGCAATCTGCCGGGCCACTACTGGGCCGGGATGTACACCCGACTCACCGTCACCTGAACCGGCCGGACCCGATCCGGCATGATTACCGTCATCGGAGGCCTGCGTTGTGAACGGCATCCACCATTCCCGCATGCTGGATCCGGCCGAGGATAGATCCGGGAAGGCCTGGGCCGGCTTTGTCTCAGGGAGCGGCATCCTGGCTTGATCAGAGGAGCGCAAAATGGAAAACTCGCGGAGAACGTCCATTATCCAGACTTATCGCAAGCGCGCTGCGAGATACGATTTTACAGCAAACCTATATTATTTATTCGGTTATCGTGAGTGGAAATACAGGCGGCTGGCCGTGGAAGCGTTGGACCTCCAGCCGGGTGATAAGGTTTTGGAGTTGGGTTGCGGCACGGGATTGAACTTTTCGCTCTTTCAACGTTACATCGGTTCCGGCGGTCAGATCATAGGCGTGGATATTACGGATGCCATGTTGCAACAAGCTCAAAAACGCGTTGCCGATCACAAATGGACTAACGTCACGTTATTACAACATGACGCCTCAACTTTTCAAAGTCCAACGGAAGTGAATGCAGGGTTCTCCAGCTATGCACTGTCAATTTTCCCTGACACCGAACAGGCCGTAAGAAATATTGTCAATTCATTGACCCCCGGCGGACGTCTGGTGCTCTTGGAACTTCAGATCCCTGCGTCATGGCCTTCCCTGTTGGGGTCGGCCGCAGTTGCTCTCATGAAGCCCTATGCCGTGACTGACGAATGGGCCAGGGGCCGCCCCTGGGAACTGATCCGCAAAACAGCAGAAGAAGTATTGACCAATGTTGAAGTGACCAAGCAATACTTCGGATTTACTTATCTCCTCGCCGGGAGAAAAGCCAGCCAAAACTAAGAGCTGACGTTTCATATGGGTTACGTCCCGCTGAGTGGTGGAGTTTTCTCGACACCGTGCAGGTCAGTTCTCTGATTATGCTGCCGTGAGTTCAGGGAGCAAAATCGGGTCCTCTATTGGCGTGGCGGGTGCCGTGTTCATGACCTTGAGTTCGGTCATGGAGGCCTCGGAGAGGTAGCGGCGGTCCCCGGCTTCCCATTCGTCATGTTGCTCGACGAGGACCGCGCCGGCGAGCCGGAGAAGGGCTGCCGGGTTGGGGAAGACTCCGACGACGTCGGTCCGTCTTTTGATCTCTTTGTTGACTCGTTCCATGGGATTCGTGGACCAGATCTGGCGCCAGCGTCTGGCCGGGAACCCGGTGAACGCGAGGACGTCGTCCCGGGCGTCGCCGAGCATCGCGGCGACCTTCGGGTGGGATTTGAGGAGCATCCGGGTGACCTCGTCGAACTGGGTGTTCACATGCCCGGCGTCGGGCTGGACGAAGGCGGTGCGGATGATCGAGGCGACCATATCCTGGGATCCCTTCGGCACAGTCGAGAGTACGTTTCTCATGAAATGCACGCGGCAACGCTGCCACGCCGCGCCCTGGAACACGGTCCCGATGGCCTTCTTCAGGCCGCTGTGCGCGTCGGAGATCACCAGCTTCACCCCGTCCAGGCCGCGGGCCTTCAACGACCGCAGGAACGCGGTCCAGAATCCCTCGTTCTCGCTGTCGCCGACGTCGAAGCCCAGGACTTCCCGGCGTCCGTCCGCGGCGACGCCGAAGGCGACCACGATCGCCTGGGATACCACGCGGTGCCCGACGCGGGCCTTGCAGTAGGTGGCGTCGAGGAACACGTACGGGTAATCCATGGCGGAGAGGTCCCGGTCCCGGAACGCGCCGACTTCGTGGTCCAGGTCCTCGCAGATCCGGGACACCTCGGACTTGGAGATCCCGGTCTCGGCCCCGAGCGCCTTGACCAGATCATCGACCTTGCGGGTGGAGACCCCGTGCAGGTAGGCCTCCATCACGACCGCGTAGAGTGCCTGGTCCACGCGGCGGCGGCGTTCGAGCAGGGCCGGGAAGAACGACCCGTTCCGCAGCTTGGGGATCTTTAGGTTCAGGTCCCCGGCGGTCGTCGTCAGCGTCCTGGGTCGGGACCCGTTGCGCTGGGTGGTCCGGGCCTCGGAGCGCTCAAACGGGGCGGCGCCGATGAATGCGGTCGCCTCCGCTTCGATGAGCTGCTGGTACAGGGTTTCGGTCGCGGCACGGATCCGGTCCGAGACATCGGTGAGTTTCAGTTGGCCAAGGAGGTCAAGCAGGGCAGACTGGTCTAGAGCCATCGTGTGTTTGTGTCCTTTGTGAGTTCTTTGATCGGTACTCACTGACCATCGCACGATGGCTCACTACGTCGCCGGAACAACGCGCAACTACGGAGATCTACACCACTCCACGGGACGTAACCTTCATATGAGCCTCGACGGCCTTCCTTGAATCAAGGAAAGCACGGTTCCAGGACGGCGACCAGCATTCCGGATACCTCACGGTTCCGGACCTCATTCAGGGACACGGACCCCCGCCAGGGCGCGTCATGGTTACTGCCCACACTCATCCACGGGGACAACGGATGTTCCCTGCGCGCTCGGCGGGGTCGGACCGAATCCAGGCAGAGAGGTGCCGGTCGTGGCCACCCCGGTCCCGTGGCCCGGACGTCTCCGCCACGGACCAATCTGGCTCTTTAAGGTTCCCGGGGAATGGTCTGCTGAGATGATTGCTCATGCGGCTATCCGGGCTGCACTTCTCAAGAGGATACGCGATTTGTAGTTGTCTGGGTTTCGGTAGCCTGGGGCTTGAGGACCAACGCTCGGAAAAGTCACGCTTAGACAGGTGTCGGGAAAGGATCATCTACCGACACCCCGACGCTGCCGGCGACACGCCGCGAAATCCATGTCGAAAACCCGCGCCGGAAATCAACGTCGGCAACCCTGTGGTACGGGTATTATCGACATATGTTGATCGGATATGCGCGCGTCTCCACCGCCGACCAAAACCCCGACCACCAAACGGACGCCCTCGCCCGCGCCGGCGTCGACCCGGCCAACATTTACCTCGACCACGCCAGCGGCGCCAAAGCCAGCAGGCCCGAGCTCGACAAGGCCCTCGCCTCGGCCAACCGGGCCGGTGACCAGCTCGTCATCACCCGCCTCGACAGACTCGGCCGGTCGGTACTCCACCTCGTCACCCTCGGCGCAGATCTCCGGGAACGTGGTGTGGGATTGCGTGTCCTCGAGCAAGGCATCGACACCACGACCGCGGAAGGGCGGGCAATGTTCGGGATGCTCTCCGTCCTCGCCGAACTCCAACGAGAACTCATCATCGCCAACACCCGCGACGGCCTCGCGGCCGCCCGCGCCCGCGGACGAACCGGAGGAAGACGCCCCAAACTCACCCCCGACCAGGCCCACCACGCCCAACAGCTCTACGACGCCGGGGACCACACCGTTCAGCGCATCGCCGATCTGCTTCAGGTCCCGCGCTCCACGATCTACGGCCACCTCAACAAAACAAGCATCGGACGACGCCCCCCACCCCAGCGCCGTGACCCGGCGTAACAGCGGTGCCGACCAGAACCTCTACTACCTGCCCCATCGGCTTAGCGTGACTTTCCCGAGCATTGGTCCTCAAGCCCCGATCCGCGACATTCCTAACGCCACCTCAAGCGCGGCCCGACCGTCTCAGTAATCGATCGTTTATGAGATCGGGGCAGTCGACTGTCGCCATTGGCGGAAGGGTGATCGACGGGCTGATTCGCAAACGGTATCTAAGGCGGCCTCAGCTTTCCCTGGCCGTGGTTCCCGGCGACATACGTCCGGGCGTGCACGGAGGACGGAAGGCCTGCCCCGGCGCCTGCGTGAAGGAGGCCTCCAAAAATCGGGAACGCCCCGTAGTTTCTTCACGGAGGAACCGGCACTTCCCGGCCAGTACCGGCAGTGCCTAGGCTTGCCAAAGTTCTAGGCTTGTCCAGTCATCAGGCATTCCGATGGAATGCTTGGTCAAATGCCCCGCTCGAGGGAACGAGCCGACGAGCTCGACTAGGCGTTCGGTCCAGCCGCCGTTGGGATCGATCACACGAAGCATGTATGCCATCACGGCCAAAGCGTTATAAAGACCAAACACCTGCTTCGACGACTCTTCATCCCTTAGATGATCCAAGAGAGGAACTTGCCCCTTACTCGGCCGTTTCGGCGCAGTAACAAGTTTGCGGTTGAAGATCCGGGCGTGGTGGGCAGCCACGTTCCTCACATAGTTCAGACTCGCAATCCAACTACTCATCACCCGCTTCGACGGTACCGCGTAGGCGGTGGCGATCTCCGTGGCGATCGAGTTCGTCAGTCCAACGTATAAGCGACTGAGGTGCCCCAGCTCCATGATCTCCGTGAGCGCCCAAATCGGCATCTGATCGCCGTATTTCTCCCGGAAATGGGTCACAAAGGCCTCGTCGGATCCGTTCTGTCGCTCCCGCATCCGGTCGATCCATTGCTCGTGTTTGCTCGGTGCCGGTCCTCCCGTGGCTGGATCCACTTGTGCATCCGTGAAAGACCCTACGAACGTGGCAGGTTCTAGATGGGAAAAGGCCGAACGCCTGCCCAACACATATCCGATCTGCATGCGGAGCGAAATTTCAATCCTCTCGATTCCATCAAGGATGAGCATCCTCAGTCGACGGTCGAAGTCGATGAGTTCCGCGGCGTCCCGCATAGAAGTGCCGGCCCGATAGTGGTTGAGGACCCGTACCCGTGGACGACCGTCATCGTCCACGTACGGCTCAGACTCACGGAATGGATAGAGATAGCCGGTAAGCCGGTAGTAACCAACCGCACAAAGCAGTTGAACACCGCTCCCGTCCTCGGGAACGCTGACACCGCGCAAGGCAAGTTTTTTGACCTGGTCCTCGACCGACAGCCATTGCTTTGTGTACTCAGCCACGAATCCCCCGGTTAAAAGAAAATCAGCCCGAGCCGTGAGGCGAGCGGGCTGATCATGATGAACAAACCGTATCACGAACTGCCCAGCAGTCAGGGCACGGCATGGCACCCCCGACTTGAGCCACCTGGGAAGCCGAACGCCGACAACAGCGCCAATGGGACAACAATAGGGCCGACGCACACAATCGGCCCTTACCGGTTGCCTAGTGGGCGTCGTCGTAGGCTTTTTTGATGTCCTGGCTGATGCGCCCGCGGAAATTGGGGCTGTACCCGTTGGCCATGGCCCACTCACGGATCTTCTGAGTCTCTTCCCTGCTGGATGGCATAGTCCTGGTGCTCCGGCTTCCTGAAGCGCCGCGGACGCGCCGGCCGTGGGCGATGAACGGTGCCAAGGTCGCGCGCAGTCCGGCTGCATTTTCCTCTGCGAGGTCGATTTCGTAGTCGGTGCCGTCAAGGGAGAACCGGAGGGTTTCCTGCGCGTCCTCACCCGAGATGTCATCGATCAGCTGGACATGGATTTTACGAGCCAATGGGGGTCCTTCGTTCGAGATTGATGCTGTCGTTTCCCCCAAGCCAACGTCTGCCTTTGACCTCAACACTATTTCACTTCCGAACACCATCGAACCCGCTAAGCGTTCGTCTGTATGCGGGCCACTAACTCGGCGTCGACGTGTGTCAGGAAATGGCATATCGGATATCAATCGGCCGCACGTTAGCCGAGTCGGAGGTTACCTAGGGATACACCGCAAACGGACAGTCAGAAACGCTCCCCTGCGTCTATTGACCGACTTTGATACCGAACTCGAGTTCTGACCGCCAGCGCCAGTTTACGTCCGCCGTCGGCAACGGGCATTCCCACGCCAACAACAAGCCGCAACGGCCGGCGTCACGGAGCACGTCAGTAAGGGTCGTTTTTGACCCGCGGTTTGCGCGGAGAATGACTTGGGCTACGGGGCAGCCGCCGCAGTCATCGATTGAAACAGCGCCCTCCGACCGCCTGCAGGTGTTGCGCTGGGCAAGCATCTCCGGGCCGACTGCTGGTTGCTGCGACCATGTGCGTGTTCATCCGGTTGAAAGCTGCCAGGCAGTCCGCTCGACGATGGTGAATCCCAATTTTGTTAGGTTGCTGATGCTTGGTGATCCCGGAGCTGCGGTGGCCGTGGCCAAAGAGGCACCCAGCTCTGTCGCGAGTGAGAGCCGGTAGGCCAGGAGCGCTGTTTGAGCCCCTGTTCCTCGCGCTGCCGGAAGCGTGGAGGCTCCGCCAAGTACCGCGCCAGTGGGGTGCATGGACATTGCTGCTGCAGCGCAAGGTTGACCGTTGCGCGAAGCGATGAAACCACGGATGGCCGGAAGGGCGTGCTCGGTGCGGATCAACGCGGCCACTGCGCTCGACGCCGCGTAGCCCTCGTCAAGAAGGTCCAAGAAGAGCGCCATCTCCTCCTGGGTGACGACTTCGCGTATCTGCCACGGCTCAGCCCACATTCGGGACTTGTTGCAATCGGCGTTCAAGCGCATGAAAGCAATCGGCCGCACGGGGGCCGGTTCGTAACCCTCGCCTCGCAACCAGTCGATGAGATTCTGCGATGAGGACATTGCGACGATGGTTATCCGGCATGGATCCGGAAACCACTTGATGACGTCGGGCAGCGCCCCGGCCGAATGCTCGGTTACGCCTTCAATGGTGTTGAGGAAGCCATATTGACCTGCGGTTGCAAGGCTTGCCCGCAATCCGCCGATACCTAGCGATTCAAACCTGCCCGGCAACCTCGCACTTGCCGCCGCACCAAGCAAAAGTTTCTTCCGGGCGAAAACTGCCAGTTCCGCAGCTTCAGCAGACTCTTCCAGATGACTTGGCATCCCCGCAGCCTATCCCTCGATCAATTGCGCCAAGATGCATCCCGCCTCCCCCACGATTCTGAAAAGCAACAGGGGTCATTTGGTTTCGTTGGCGGTCGGGGCGGGGTTCCAGATTTCGTGTTGCCGGTGGGTAAAGTCAGCGAAGCTGATCGGGGGCCGGCCCAGCACCTGCTGCACGGTGTCCGTCAGCTCGCCAGCCAGTCCGAACCTGGCTGTGGTGTAGATGGCGGCCGTGACGAAGACCATCCCCCATGGCATTCCGAGGGTTCGGCGGGCGTGCCAGAAGTATCGGAAGATCCCGGGCCTGGCGTACCGGATGGGGCGGCCAAGCTCGACGGTCAGGATCCGGGCTATCTGTTCGTAGGTCAGGGCTTCATTCCCCGTGACCGTCCAGGCGGTGTTGCGGTGCGCGGCGGGGTTCATGAGCGCGGCCGCGGCGACGGCACCGACGTCCTCACCGTCAACGAACGCGGTCACGCCGCGCCCGGCAGGGACCATGATCTCGTCACGGTCACGGATGTCGGTCAGGTGGGTGGTTGAAAGGTTCTGGTGAAAGAACGACGCCCGCACGAACGTCCAAGCGGCACCGGAGGTGCGCAGCCATGCTTCGATGGCCGCGTGCGGGACGACCTTATTCTTCTCCGCGCCCTGAATGGAGAGAAACACCATCTGCTCGACGCCGCGGGCGCGGGCGTATTCGAGGGCGGGAATGATCTGTTTCTTTGGCTTGCCCAGATGTGGCGGGCGCATCAAAAACATCCGCTGGACCCCATGAAATGCGTCGGGCCAAGTCATCTCGTCGGTGAAGTCAAAGGCGATGGCTTCAACCCGCTGCCCGAACATCCGCTTCACGGACTCCGCGGTTTGCCCGGCCGCGCGGACTCTCTGCCCGGCGGCCAGCAGCTGTTCGACCACGACCCGGCCGATGTTGCCCGTAGCCCCGGTCACCAGAATCACTTCTCCCGCCATCAGGGGAACTTCCTTTCAGCTCTTCTTGAGGCTAACAAACCCGCGCCACGTCACTCGCGAGCCGTTTTGCGCCCCCGAAAGTCGATAACGGTCGTTATTGCATGTGATGAGAATCACGCGCAATCTCTAACGTATTCGGCCGCGCGCCGCAAACAAACGGGCATGCAGCTGATCGAGATCGCCTTGTCCCTCATCCATCCGTCCACTGCAACCACCGGGGTATCCATCCCCTGGTTGTGCGGCTCTTGCCTCAAGTTCCTGGTTGTCCACCTTCACGCCATACGAAGACCGTAAATTCGGATCCCTGTGGCGTTCCGCGAAACCCCGCCGGGGCATGCGGAGCGGCTTCCCCTTCCAGGTCAGCACGCCGCGAGCCTGCTTAGGGCGGTTCGCATTCGATGCCTCAGGAGACACGAGTGCCGGGCTGGGGCGCATTTAATCCACTGGACGCCGCGCAGTTCCGCCTTAGTAGAAATGAGAGAATCTGGAACAGAGGGGCGAATCCGGCAGGTTGCCCTCGAATTCAGGATGGGGGGACGATGCCGAACGCTTCCGACATGCGAGTGGCTGATTTACTGGAGAAATACAAGGAAGTACCTGCACCGAGGGCGTACTCGCGACTCTACGAGGACGTTGCCAACTTCGGTCACATGTTGGCTGTCCTTCACGGCCAACTGAACAATCATTTCCAGGCGATTAATGAGCGGGCAAAGGACAAGCAGAACTATTGGGCCCCGACCAGCAGGGAGCTACTGGCTCTCATTGAGGAGCTACGACAGGACCTCCACGATGCTAACTTGGCCGGGTTCGAGGTGAACCTCGTCGAGTCCTATGAGTTGGCCCTCGAGGATGCAGAAACGTGGCTCAGGAAGAGCAACGGAAGCCCCATCCCCGACGACTACAAGCCCGTTGACATTTTGCGATACGCCCAGGCCTTCACCTTCGGCGACAAGTCAATCCGGTTGAAGAAGGAATCGACCCCACTAAAGCTGACGATGGTGGGCAGTGGATCGTATGCAGATGTCTACAGCTACGTCGACCCGGACTATGGAGTGAAGTACGCGGTCAAGAGGGCGAAACGTGGGATTGACGCTAGGGATCAGCAACGATTCCGGCAGGAGTTTGAGGTTATGAAAAGCCTGAGCTTCCCCTACGTGGTTCAGGTGTTCAAGTTCAACGAAAAGCGCAACGAATACGGCATGGAATACTGCGGTGAAACGCTGCGGCAGTACGTCCAGAGCCGAAACACCAAACTCAGTTTCTCCACACGGAAGCGCATCGCCCTGCAGTTCCTCTACGGACTCAACTACATCCACACCAAGGACTTACTGCACCGAGATATCAGCCTCCAGAATGTACTGCTCAAGATCTACGACAATGAAGCTGTCCTCGTGAAGCTGTCCGACTTTGGGCTTGTGAAGGACAAGTCCTCGGAGTTCACTCGCACCCAGACGGAAATGCGCGGAACCATAAGGGACCCAATGCTTCACGACTTCAAGAGCTACGATCTCGTGAATGAGATGTACTCGGTTGGGTTTGTACTCTCGTTCATCTTCTCCGGCCGGGAATCACTCCTCTCCGGCCACGGCGAAGCGGCAAAGCTCGTTCAGAAGTGCTCGTCTCATGACACGTCTCAGCGTTTTGCGAACGTTCGAGAGGTCATAGCCGCGGTAGAAAAGCTTGACATCAGACCAGATCAGGCGCCCGCGTAGCTCGCGTATCAAGAAGAAAGGCCGGCACGTAAGTGAACTGCTCCCCGAAAGTTGGACTGAAAATTCAGTTCTGACTTAAGGGGAGCAGTTTCATGTTCAAGGGCAGTTCGTTGTCTGAGGAGCAGCGTGAGGCCGCGGTGGCGCTGTTTGCGACTGGTTGGGGCTCCAGGGCCGTAGCGACCAGGCTTGGGGTGGGTAGGAAAGCAGTCCTCCGGTTGCACGACAGATGGCGCGTTCGCGGAGATACTGCTCTTGTGACCAAACCCGTGAAGCGGCTGTATTCGTTCGAGCTCAAGCTCAACGCGGTGCAGCGATACATTGCCGGCGAGACCAGGGTTGAGCTGGCGAAGGAGCTCGACCTGTCGTCGCCACACCTGATAGCCGTGTGGGCAGGGCAGTACCGGGCTGAGGGCGAGGACGGCCTCCGTCCGAAACCTAAAGGCCGGCCGAGGAAGAACCCAGATGCCCCGGCGCAGCAGGAACCGGAGCTGCAGCGGCTGCGGCGTGAGAACGAACGCCTGCGTGCGGAGGTGGCCTTCCTGGGAAAAGTAAAAGCCTTGAGGGACGGGGAACAGCGCTAAAGGTCCGCGCTGTCATCGCTCTCAAGGCTGAGCATCGGTTGGAAGTTCTCCTGGACGTAGCCGGGTTACCCCGGTCCACGTTCTTCTACCACCAGTCCCGCCTCCAAGGCCCCGATCCACAGGCGTCCCTGAAGGCCGCTATTACAGAGATTTTCAAGAAGAACCACGGCCGGTACGGGCACCGTCGTATCCATATTGAGCTGCTGAAGCAAGGCTGGACGGTCGCCAAGAAGACCGTTCTGAAACTGATGCGTTCCCTGCACCTCGTCTGCAAGGTCCGAAGCAGGAAGCGATACAACTCCTACCAGGGCGAGCAGGGCATCGTGGCCCCCAACCTCCTGAAACGCCAGTTCGAAGCCGACGCCCCAAATCAGAAATGGGTCACCGATGTGACCGAGTTCAGCGTCGGTGACGGGAAGCTCTACCTCTCACCGATCATGGACCTTTTCGACCGGCAGATCATCTCCTACGCGATTGGGACGTCGCCCAATCTAGAGCTGGCCAACGCCCCTTTGCGGGGCGCCTTGGCCACGCTTGAGGACGGACAGACACCCCTCGTGCACTCCGACCAGGGATTCCAGTACCAGCACAACTCCTGGCGCACACTTTTGGAGAACGCCGGGGCAGTCCAATCGATGTCCCGTAAAGCAAACTGCTATGACAACGCCGTCATTGAGAACTTTTTCGGACACCTCAAGGAAGAGCTCTTCCACCGTGTCCGTTTCCTCAACACCGACGCCCTGGCAGCAGCGCTGCACGACTACATTCACTGGTACAACACCGAAAGAATCTCCACAAAGCTGAAGGGTCTCAGCCCTGTGCAGTACCGTGCTCAAACGCTCGCCGCGTAAGACCCCCAGCAAACAACGCAGCATTCGAGCTCCGTATCGAAGCAAGGACCGCCGGGGCCGGGCGCTAATGATGAAGCCAGTATCGCTTGGGCCCGTCTAACGATCGGCACGTGAGGCGTTGTCGGGACTGAGTGGCCTGCGAGCGAGAGAGGGGTACTTTCCTGGCATTAGGACGATTTGGCACCGTTCAGCGATCTGAATTGGCCGCCGAGTTTGTGAGCCAGTCCCTTGGGGTCTTTGCCGCTTAGAGGCTCACCAAGTGCTTCGGACATGTCTACGACCATCCAGTTCTTACCCTCCACAATGGACAGAGGCTGAGCTGAATCACCGTACAGCTGGTGCTCGGCATCTCGGGCGTCTTCCGTCTTGAACCACTCAACTTGGACGCGGTTTGCACACACGACGTATTCAGCCGTGAAACCTGCGAGGTCCGGATTGATGATGGGATCCGTCTTTGGCTCATCGTCGCAGCCGATCACGCCGGCAACGGCTCGACGGGCATCATCGACAGAATCGAATTCCTTGAGCTGCGGAGCGGCTGAGGTTTGCGTGGTTGTGGACTGCTGCGGCGCTGCTGCCCGTTGACCGTTGACCGCGCATCCTGTGAGACCGACGATCACACCGATTACTGCGATGGCTACCGTGTCCCTGCGTCTGCCCTTGATCTTCATTGATACCCCATCCCCCCGGAGGTTAGTTCAGCCATCCTTGCATACGACCGTCGTTGCGTACAGGAAAGAACGGACAGGAAAGAACTGCACGCAGAAGGCCCCGTCCTAATTTGGACGGGGCCTTCTGGGTGGGGCCGATCACTGACCGCTAAAGTGGAACTCGCACATTAACGAGTCCAACTTTTGGGGACCAGTTCATAAGTGCCGGCCTTTCTAGGGTTTCCCTCTGCAAAGGAAATATGTGGTTCAGCTTAGCTGAACGATTTGTACTGCTGCCGCGGCCTGGTACCTCGTTGTTCCTGGTCCCGCGGGTGGAGGTTGGCCTTGTCGCGTTGTCGCGGTTAATGGCGGTCCGTCGCTGGTGAGTGGCCGCTTTGGTTCATCCTGGGCGACGGACCGCCCGGCGTGCGGGAGGTTCCGTGCCCTGCGAATGGAATGGCCGGGCGGCTGTATTGGGGGATCAGCCGCCCGGCCCACTTCAAATTATTCAGTATCGGCGGTGTGCTTGTCGATGATGATTTTCTCCACGGCACTTGCGGTGTAACTTCTCCGGACTACCGGTAATCGTCAAGAAATTCATCAGATCTCGCGCGCTATGCAGGCGCTGTCAGTTTCCGAAGTCGTCTGCATCGGAGCTGGCGACGTCCATGAAAGCGCCCGCCCAGAAAGCGAAAGAGGGCGGGCGCTTCGGGGAAGACCCCCAAATCTAGCCCGCATGGAGTCCGAGCGAGTAGATGCCGTGGACTACGTCGGATGTGAAGGACTGGTTGTGGTGCTTGGCGTAAATGGTTTTGGCCCGTCGCATCATGGTGACGTTGAGTCTGTAAGCGGCGTTGATGATCACGGTCTGGTCCATGGCCTTGGCGAAAACGTCGGTGCCCAAGCAATCAATGGCCACAACCGGCCCGACACTCCTGTATTTATCGCTTACCTCGTAGGAGGCCTTGCGGAGCCAATCGCCGTCGAGGGCCCGCAACGGTTCGATAATGCCTTCGGGCCAAATGTTCATTGTCCATTGGAGCTCGCTTCCGCCTCCCTCCAGATCCCATTCGGTCAGGAAGAGCATTTCCACGGACCCCGCGTTGAGCGTGAACAAGCGGCGCCGGTCAGCAGTGCGGCTCGTAGTCGGTAGGGCGGCAAGGGACCAAAGGATGCCCCGGGTACGGGCGGGGTCCGGAATCGTCTCGTGAACATAGCGAGCCAACTGTGCGCAAATCTGGGGGTAATCGGAGCGCTCGGCCAGTTCCCAAAACCGGCGTTCCTTCGAGGTCTTCGATTCCGACGCCACCGTCTCGCGCCTTGCCCGCTCCCAAGGCAGCTGCACGGCCGTGCCCTCAGTCAGCGCAACCTCAAGGTCCTCCCTGCCACCCGGCCAGTCCGTCAGCATCAAGTTACGCAGGCTATGCGTACGCTGTTCGTACCGGATCACCGCACGCTCGTAGTAATCCAAAAGCGCGGCCTCACATGGGGCAAAGCTAAAGGCCGTGACATCACCGTGGTGGCGCTTATGTGCCGCGTATCTGGACACGATATTTACTGTCCGCCCGACGTATTTATCCCCGTCGTCAAACTCCAGGACATATATTCCGCAGATGGCGGCCGGGTCTTCGACCGAAAACAGCGTCGACACCGGCGCCGCGTCCCGCATTGGGTACTTCGTAAAAAAGAGAGGACCCGCAGAAGCCGCATCAGAGGTGGTCATAAGTCATGATGCCACTTCGAGAATACAGAAGAGGACAGCGGCATAGACGTTGGGCGTCGAAGGAATAAGGCACGGGCACCCATTTGGTGAGAAAGCGGTCGGTCGGTCGGTCGGCGGCAAGGCGCCTAGGAGGGTCAATACATGCCGGGGCCTCGAGCGACAAGGTTCTCAGGGCACAGTTTCATCCTGTGTAGTCTGAGGCCATGAACACAAAACCGATCTTGGGGAATCGCCAATTCTTTGCAGTCTCCGGACTTATCTTGACCGCGGTGCTTGTCGCCGGATGCGCGCCGGCAACTATTTCCAGCCCCTCTGTTCCAGAGGCCAACACGCCGACTCCTACACCTACGGCGACCGTCCAAACCACCTTTTCGATGTCGGAACTAAATGTGGGTGCACTTAAAACAGCCCTTACAAATGCCAGGGCCGCGCTTGCACACCCAACCGGACCGGCAATGGTCGCCGAAGCGGTCAATACAGTCGTGTCCCTTGCCGGCGATACCGTAAAGCCCAAACTCACCACCCAGGAATGGACGAACATTGCCGTCCCCAATTACCAGCTTCAAATCGACTCGGGTAACGGGAAGGGTTTGGCAGCAATCCTCCCTGCGGCTCAGGACATCATTGTGAAAGTCGAGCGTGCCGGGAAGAACGCTGGACTCTTGTGACGCCATGGTGCCTCACAACCAATCGTCGTCGAAGCGCTGACAGGGCATCGGCCCGTAGGCCCAGGCCAGGGTCAGGGTGATGGGAAAGCCGGTAGGCCAAGGGACACCTGCGTGCTCATTTGTGCGAGTTTGTCCCGGGCGGCTTTCAAGCTGATCTCTATTCCTTCGAGCTCGCCCAACCACCCGCGTTCTTCGGCTTCGATCTTCCGGTCCAAGAGTGCCTCGATCAGTTCTTCCAGGCGGGGACGTTGTGACGGATCGGGGCGGAGCATGGGGCATCGTATGCAAGCGTGTTCGTGGATGCAGGGTGTCCCGTAGGCCCGGCCGCAGCTTCCCAGCTCGACCTTTCGCTTCTTGAAGTGATCATGAAATTCCTGGATCTCTGCAGCGCTGGGTTCCAAGTAGTCTTCCCGTGGCCGCAACGCCCGTCGTCTGTCAACAAAGCTTCGGAAGTGCCGGAAAGTATCCTCATCGTGGACGGCTGCATAGCCCTGCGTCGTGACAATGTTTTGATGACCCATCAGTTTCGCGAGAATATGGATCGGCAGCCCCGTGGCCAGCGCAGATGTTGCGAAGAGACGTCGAAAATCGTGTGGAGTGAACCTGTACTCCGCCCCGGTCTCGTCCCTGAGACCGGCCCGGGCGACAGCACTGTGAATGGCCGTCCTCACCCGGGCCGGAGACATTACCCGACGTTCACTCCCGATGTGTGTCTGGAACAGGTGAGGCAGCGGTGCGCTGTAGACGCGCTCCGCGTCGTCGTAGCGGATAGTCAAAGGGACACTTCCATCGGTACGGGAAATGCGTTTCTTCACCAACGCGAAGACATGCGCGAGCTCGGGCGAGACGAGCAGGACCCGTTCCCTGTCGGTCTTCGAGGGAACGATCTGCAGAAGCGGAAGCGCTTCGCCGGTCCCGGCAAGCTTGTAGATGGACAGTGCGAGCGTTGTGATCTCGACAAGTTCCTCGACACGGACTCCTGTCTCGTTCAACGTGTTGACGAGCGCCCAGCTCCAAAAGCAATTCTCCTCCAACTGGGTCAGATCCACCCGCCGCTCGAAGCGGCCACCGGATATCCAGACCCGACCAACGCCCCGGGGAGAGCTGCTCGTCCTCTGGCTCAGGAGTAGCCGCCGGTAGACGACCCCTTCGTGCTCAAAATCATCCCCGCCGTCAGTCGCTGTCCCAGCGGCCAGGAGCGCTTGAGCGGATTTCAATTCCGTTGCAGTGCTCAAAAGCAGCCGCGGGAGCAACGGTCCAAGATCCCGAATCCTTTGGTGAATCCTGGCCTGCGTCCGCAGCTTGTGTTTCGCTTCCCCCTTGGTATCTTCACGGGTCAGAAATGACGGCGCCGCCCACTGGGCCCAATACCCGTCATCGGTTGCCCACGACGCGATATCCAGATACATCGCCCGCACGGCAAAAAGCGTGCGGTGCTTGCCGGCCAGAGATCCCTGCAGCAGACGATTCAGCCACGCTCTTCCCTCCTCGAAGCCGATATGGAGGCTGCGCGCCTCCGGATTATGGGCCTCTATGTCGGTCCAGAAGTTCTTCACCAATTCGTAAACCAGCCAGCGCAAAGTCGAGTAGTCCAGCGACACAACCCGCGACTTCAGATAGCGGATGAGCACCTCCCGAACAGGTTTGCAGCGAATCTCGTAAGCATCGACCATCTGCTCGACCGAAGGCCGCTCCACTGCAACCGCCTGCAGCAGCACCGGTGTCGATGCATCGAACACCCCCAGGTCCTTGAGCATGGACCAGGCGTAGGTCAGTCCGTCAGGCTTCTGCCCACGCGCTATCTGGAAATCCCGGTACTCAAGAAGATGTTCCGGGAGCAACTGCTCCACCGGCACACCGGTGCGTGCGAGGACCTTCGTCATCACCACCAGGCTGTTGCCGAAGTTCGGCGGCGCCACGACGCTGGCCGTTCCGTGGTCAATCATCCGCACAAAGAATTCCGGATGCCGGTTCCGTCGAATCCGCTCGAAGCGTGGTGAAGCTCTCCGAAGCCAGATGTAGCTGGGGCGGATCACGTCCATCGCAATCAGGTCCGCAATTCCATGCCCGGACTCGTCCGCCGATCGCTTGACATGGATCCCCTCCCAGGGGCCGCCAATTTTCTGCCGCCAATCAACGCCTGCATCCTGGCATCCGGCGCTCTCCCAACGCGACTGCCACGTCTCGCCTTCAAACACGGACAACGCTGCCAGGACGACGCCCACGCCGCGTACTGACACCCCATCCGCGTCGTTCAATGCCGCGGCACGGTCCACGATCTCGTCCCGCGAAACCGAGGACAGCAGTGGAGCGGCGTCTTTCCAAGCGGGGCGCTTCTCCGCGGGAGGTGCCGGGACGAACCGGGCCGGAGCATAGTCCCTGACTATTGCCACCGGGTGCCGCCAAAGAGATCGTTCATGTCTTCGGCTGAGTAGCGTGACAGGGAAGCCGGTGCCCCGCCGGCAGCAAGGATGTCGGAAGCTCGCGACGAAAGATGCCGGTTCACTCTCTCGATCACTTCGTCATTACGTGGCTTTAGATACGCTTCGGTCGTGGATAGATGGACATGGCCTAGAACCGCCTGAATGTCTGTGATGGACACCTCCGGGTCCTGCGCCATGCGCATCGCAGCGGTGTGACGGAAGTCGTGAAGCGTCCAGTTCGCGCCCAGGACCACGTTCACCCTGCGAATGACTGCCCGGGCCGCCTCATAGTTGAGGGGCCGATATGGCCTTCTGAGAGTCCACCACGCCGAGAGACCGGAACGGGTGAGCTCTTCGGGGAGAGCCTCCTGATACAGCCGGAACCAACTGAATGCCTCAGGGGATGCGGGAATCCGCTGAACAGCTCCCGAGCCCTTCCGCGTCACCGAAATACACTGCTGCCCAGCATCCACCCTCCCGTTCGTCAGCCCGACGAGCTCCGAAGGGCGCGCCGCGCTTGAGACATAGAACGCCACCAGCGCCCTGTCCCTGTCCGTGCCGAGGGCTGTGAACAGATCCTCGAACGCTTTGTCCGGGATCGAACGGGCCGCCTGAATTGGAACCTTTTGCCGGTAATCAGCCCGCCGTCCATGCCTGTACTCGTCTTCGGGGTTGTGGTGGGCTCCGAAGCGCCCGCCCTGCGGGAGTCTCTCCGGAACGGGATTGCGCAGAGGTCCCGTCAACGCCCGCAGGTGGTAGTCGTAAAACGCACTGATCACCGAAAGATTGTGATTGATGGTCCGGGGAGCGTAGACGTCGCTTAAATAGGGTTTGCCAGAGACTTCATTGACGGCCGGCACTTGCCGGCGGATCTCCGCGGGGTGCTTGGACGCTTCGCGCAGGCTCATCACAAAGTCCCGGACATCATCCCTGGTCACCCGGTCCCAGCCCCGATCTGAGAGCCACAGAAAGCGGAACCACCGTAATAGATCCCTGGCATACGATTCAACGCTGGACGAGCTCATCCCCCGCGCCCAAAAATCCCGGAGATACGGCTCAATGCTTGGTACCGGCACCCCCTCGCAGCCCAACACTTGCCAGTACGGGGCCTCCGGTATCGACTTCACCCGCCCGATGGCGCAGACCTCAGCGAAATTCCCCTGACTCTGAATACTCAACTCGTGCCTCCATTGGCCGGCGAACGTCCGAGGCTAACAGCCTAAGTCCGGTCAACATATCCCCAAACGGTGAGCTGGTTCAGGTAGTGGAAGTGCCGCTTCTCGGCGCTCCTCCAGGAGTCTTTCTGGATGGTCTTTTCGTACCCGGCGCAGATGAGGGCGATGAGGGAGAACTCGGGGCGTGCGGTGGTTTTGGCGGTGTGGTCCCGCAACGGGTTCCAGCCCCACCGGTCGGTGTCCTCCCCGGTCTTGGCCCCGATCATCTCGGTGGCGACCTTGCCGTCGTAGCCGCTGGCGGTTTCGGGGTCGTGGGTGATGGCGTGGACGGTGAAGTACTGCCAGCCCTTCGGCGCGGTCTTCCGCGACAGCAGGGTCTTCACGAACTCCCGCCTGACCTTGGTGGCTTCTCTGCACTTTGCAACTATGGATGACGGGCTGGAGCTTGCCGGGCAGACGACGGGAGTTGCCGTCCTAATGGATTCTGGCTAAACCGAAGGCTAAATGTGCCGGAGGTATCTCTGAGGCGAGTCTAGGAATGACCGCCAATTGGTAACCAGGTCCAGATCCTCCCAGGCCTGAGCCCGTAGACCCCATGGCCCCACTTCCAGGATCTGCGCACCCGGAAGGGCCGCAAGGACAGGTGAGTGCGTCGACATTATGACCTGGGAATCTCCCTGGGCCAGGAGACCCTTCAAGACTGCAAGAAGGCTGAGGCAGCCTGTGAACGACAACGCGGATTCCGGTTCATCGAGTACCCACAATCCGTGCCCGCGGAATCTATCGACGGCCAGTTCCAAGAACGACTCGCCATGGGACATGTCGTGGAATGAAATGTCGGGACCGGAAGTGCTCGGATTTTTCTCGAGGGAGGTGAAGAATCCATGCATGGTTTCCGCCCGCAGGAAGTACCCTCGCCGAGTTGTGCCAGCATTCCGGACAAGCTGTAAATGGTCGGCCAGCGCGGATTCCGTGGACCTGGTGGTGTGCCGCGCACCTGTTGAGCCGCCTTCAGGGGACAAACCGTAGGCCAGTGCTATAGCCTCCACGAGAGTCGATTTTCCTGACCCGTTTTCGCCGACGAAGATGGTAGCGGACGTCAGCTCAAGACCCTGGTCCAGGACCTGAGCTACAGGCGGCAGGGCTGCCGGCCATTGACGGCGATCGAGAACGTTAGCGGGGTCCTCTCCCAGCCGCCGGATCGGATAATTGTGGAGGGGCATGCGCCCATTCTTGCAGCCCGCCTGTCTGCCGCGCTCAGAGCGGAGAAGGACCTCTACCTTCCGTTCAAATGCGGATGGCTGGGATTCCGAGGTTGGTTGGGCCGAGTTTGGCGAGTCGGTGTGCGTCGGCGCGCTTGTCCTGCAGGAATTGAAGGGTGAGGTCGATACCTTCGAGCTCGCCGAGCCAGCCTTTTGTTTGGGCGAGCTCGCGTCGGGCGATGAGGTCGGTGTTGATCTCGTCGAGGCGGCCGATCATGCCAGGGTCCACCTGGAGCAGGGGGCAGCGGATGCAGGCGTGTTCGTGTTCGCAGGGCGTGGCATAGGGTCGCCCGCAGTTGCCGAGCTCGACTTTGCGCTTATCGAAGTGCTCTTCGAACTCGGCCCATTCCGTGGTGGAAGCGGTCCGGTATTCCCGTGCGGCCCGGGCCGCCCGGCGGCCGGCGAGGTGGGTCTGATAGTGGCGGATGACGTCTTCCTGGAACACGGTGACGTAGCCGTGGGTGGTCTGCAGGTCCAGGTGTCCAAGGAGGGCGGCGCCGATGTGGATCGGCAGGCCGTGGTTGACGAGGTCAGTGGCAAAGAGGCGGCGGAAGTCGTGCGGGGTAAACCGGCATCCGGCCAGCTCGGGGTGCTCGACTGCCAGGACATCGCTGAGTTTGCCGAGTTCTGCGCGCAACGATCCTGGATTGATAACCTCGGTTCGTTGCCCGATCGTGCGCTGGAACAGAAACGGCTGCGGCTCACTCGTGATGCGCTCGTACGGGTCATAGCGGGTCGCCAGAGGCACGCTGCGCCGGTTCCGGGTGAGGCGGCGGATGATGGTCGCGACCACATGGAACAGCTCGGCGGTCATCGGGATCACGCGCTCACGGTCGGTCTTGGACGGGGCGACCACCAACAGAGCCACAACTTCCCCGTTGGGCCGGGCATACTGGCGGATGCTCAATTGGGATAGCTCCAGAAGTTCCTCGCAACGCAACCCGGTATGCTGCAAGGTCTCAACGGTTGCCCACTGCCAGAACGCGGAGTCCTCCAGAAACGTGACGTTGAGTTTCCGTCCGGTCGACTCATCGAGCACCCGGATATTGGCCTGACCATGACGCTCGGCGTGCCTGGCGTCACCGACGGTGAACAGCCTTCGATAGTTCTTCGCCCCGACCGTCAGCACCTGGTCAGGTTCGGCATCTGCCGCTGCGTCCAGGAGCTCATGCAGATGGTCCCGGCGGGCGATCACAGCGGCCACGAAGGCAGGAAGGATAGGTTGAAGCCGGCGTATCCGGCCATCCATGCGTTCCTTGGCCCGGCGTTTCGATTTCGCCTGTGACCTGGTTTCCCTGCTGCCAATGGGGCAGGGCGCAACCCATCGGGCCCAGCTTTCGGGTTCCTGAGCTGCCCAGCCCTGGATATCGAGGTAGAAAGCCCGGATCGTCGTCAGGACCCCGTCCGCACTCAGACGGGGCTGCCCATCGCCGCGGATCTCAAGTACGGCGCGCCAGCTCTGATAATCCTCCGGCGCGAGGACGAGATCCGCCTGGGCGGGGTTGACCTTCCGGACCCCGGTCCAGAACTTTCCGCAAAGGTCCGCTGCGATATCGCGCAGCGTCGAATAGTCGATGTCATGGCTGCGGCGCGTGAGGTAAGCCACGAACAATGCGTGAATGTCCGGGTCGGTGATGTTGTGCCAGTCAACGAGCTCTGCGGGCGTCATCGCCGGGGCGCGTTTCGCTCCTCGCAACGTGGCGGGAACGTGCGCGGGGAAGTGACCGGACTCGGCCATCACCTTCCAGGCGAGGTGACCGACGTAGGACTCGTAGCCGGCGCCCCAGCCGCCCTCGCGGGTGGCGATCGCATAATGAAGCAGCGCTTCAGCGCTCAGATCGGCGAAAGCGATGCCCTGGGTAGTCAGCGCGGCGGCAACGTCGAAACGGGCGCACCGCTTGAAATGCGCCGAGGCTTCGTGCCCGTCGACCAACGCCAGAAATCGCTCCAGATCCGGATCGTTCTGCGCTACCTCGAAATGTTCGTGATAGCGCACGAAGCTGTTGACCCGGAACGCCGCCAACGATGGCCGGATCACACGCAGGCAGCACAGGAGCAGGAGCGCGTGTCCCAGCTCTCCGTCCAGACGTGGATCCCCTGTGGTCAGTTCCCTGATCCGGCGGTCCCCGTCGTTCAGACCCGATGCCACCCATCGTTGTTGCCATGACCGCCCCGGGTGCCCCTCGAGGTAGCCGAGCAGCCACCGCAGACCCGCGCGGCGCAGCGAGCACCTCGGTTGGGACCGCGGCCAAATCGTATCGACCAGACCGCTGATCGTCTCGAGAGTCGCCGTTTCCAGGTCTCCCTGCGGTTGCGGCGGAACTGCTGGCGGGGTTGCCGGGGCGGCCGTGATGACGTTGCGGGGCCGCGTTTTTCCGGGCGATGCCGGCTCGAGGTGCCGCTGTTCCGGATGCTTGAGTCCTTTAACCACCGAACACGACCGTGAAGTCGTCCGCGTCATACCCGGGCGTCAGCTTCGGCTCCGGCCGCGGTGCGGCGAAGTGCTCCTGTACCTTTTGGAAGACCTCGTCAATCCGCGGCCGCAGATACGGTGCCATTGACGACACCCGCCGGTGGCGTGTCACAGCCATCACCTCGGGCAATGTCAGATTCGGGTCGGTCACCATCCGGTCGATTGTCGTGTGCCGCAGATCGTGCAGCGACCAGTCCGTTCCCAGCGCCGTGTTCGCGCGCTGCAGGACCCTGCGCGCCGCGTGGTAATTCAACGGTCGCGGCTTCCCATGCAGGGCACGCCAGATCGGCTCGCCCGGTCCAGGGGTGCCGTGCTCATGGAAATACGCCGCCAAATGCTGCAATGACTCCGGAGAAGCGGGAACCGGTTCCAGGGTCCGGGACCCTTTTGAAACAACCCAGACGCGCTGCCTGGCCCAGTCCACCTGGTCACCCCGGACACCGAGAAGCTCGCTCGCCCGGGCACCCGATGACAGATACAGGCTCACGAGCGCCCGGTCCCGGCTTGTCCGTAAGGCACCGATCAGCTCATCAACCAGATCATCCGGAATGGAACGTGGCGCCAGCACGGCCGCCTTCTGCCTCAACGGCGCACGACGAATTCCCGGGGTCTCCTCCAACGGGCTGCGGTGCGCCAGTCTCGCCCGGCGGCCCGGGCTCTCCGGCACGGGGTTCGTCACCGGCCCGCGCCCAAAGCGGGCGTGGAACTCGTAAAAGGAGGCGAGGACAGCAAGTGCGTGATTGATGGTCGCCGGCGCATACCCCTCAGTCAGCGGTCTCTTCCCGGTCCGTGGATTCATCAGCCGTGCCCCGCTCCCCCGCCGCTGAGGATTCACCGCCGAGCGCATCCAGCCCACCATGACCTCGATCTCCAGACGGCCCGCCTGGTCCCACGGGAGCCCGATCAGTTCCAGCACCCGCCACCAGCGCAGCAGGTCATTGCCATACGACCGCACGGTCAACGGGCTCATGTCCGTCAACACGAGATCGCGCAGATACACCGAGAACACCTCGATTTCCCGCCCTGCCTCGTCGACCACGGCGTAGGGCAGCAGGCCTGCCGCGTTTTGCCGGACGGCGCCAATGCCGGGTAACCCGATCTGACCCTCGAGCAGCTTCAGCCGCATTTCGTCCACGATGACCACCTCTCCGGAAAGCCTGGGTTCAGTCTCCCCGAAGTTCAGTCAACAGGACGCTTTCCATCTCGCGATTATTGGCGATCAGGGTCTTCCGATCGGCTTTCTGTTCCTCGGTCATCGGGCCTTTCCGGGCCTGCGTGCCGCCGTCGTAGCGTTCGTACTTCGGGGTGAAGCCCAGCTCCTTCCAGCCGGTGATCACGGGGTTGGCGTTGTGCTGGCCCCGGTAGTCGGTGCTGATCAGGTAGGCGTTGGCGTCCTCGTCGGTGGCCGGTTCCCCGTCGGCCCGCTTCGCGGCCGACACGTACAGGTTCTCGTCGTTGGCGTAGTGCCCGGCGTCCTCCACGATGGTCTTGCCCTGGGCCTCGAGCTCCGCGATGAGGGCGGCGAGGGCGGCGGCGCGGTCGCGGCGGTCCCGGAGCATCTGCGCGACGTGCAGGAGCTGATCGGGTTCGTCTGCGATCACGGATTCCAACTCCTCCGTGGCGTCCTGGTTCCCTTCAAACTCGGCCATGATGAGCGCTTCGTCTATGGTGTATCCCTTGCCCAGGGCGGCGGCCCCGGCGCTCGAGGACTTGGCTTTCAGCGCCCCTTCCACGGTGGTCTTGGTGCGCCCGGTCTTCTTGGCGATCGCGGCGGCTGAGACGCCGATCAGGGATAGCTGGTGGTAGGCGTCGGCCTCGTCCGCTTCGGTGAGTTCGGCGCGCTGGATGTTCTCCACGACCTGGGTCACGATGCGTTCGGCTTCCTCGGGGGACTCGATGATCATCACCGGGATGCTGGTGCGCCCGGCTTCGACGGCGGCGCGGGTGCGGCGCTGTCCCATCAGGACGTGCACCACGCCGTCGTCCTTGCGGTGAGCGATGACGGGTTCCATCACGCCGTGCTCTTTGATGCTGGCAATGAAATCGGGTGTCAGGGCGGCGTCTTTGCGGACGTTGATGTCCACGGTCAGGGTGACCGGGTCGAGCATTTCGAGGGTGGGTGTGGTGTTCATGGTGTTGCTCCTTTTTGCCCAAGGATTCGGTGGGTGGGGCGGCTCAGGTGACCGGACAGCGTCCCCTCTCCCCCCGTTGTTTTTTGGTTGCTGGCAAGCTTGCTTGCTCGGCGGCCGACGGAGCCCTGTCTACCCGCAGGGCAAGGTGAAGGAAATTCCCGGAGGAAATCAGCGACGGAGGAGCGCCGGAGGGACATTTCCTGCGCCGCAGGCCCCGACGAAGGAGGGGCTAGACGGGGTGGAGCGGACGCCTAGAATCCGGAGGACAGCAGCCAAAAGACGTCGTAGACAAACAGGGTCAGGGAGTGACGGAGCTCTGCGACGGTGCACCCTGGACCCAACAGCCGGCCGCGCCAGCGGACGCCCCATTTGGGGTGAGCCCTGCGAACCATTGAGGAGCACCCCGGGGATCTGCGCCTATTGTCCTGCGGTCGGTTGGCCGCGCACCGTTCTGGCTCCCGCCGAAGAGACCTGGGCGGTTGGCGGTCCGCCGCTGGTAACCCGAAGCGGTAGCCGGCCACGACGGCGGACCGCCAGCGGTGACCGGCCATGAAGGGCCGGCCACCGCCTGGGTGTCAGCTCGCCGGTTGGTGCAGCCCGAAGAGTTGCTGTGCCAGGTCGATCAGTTCCTCGGGGACGTCGGCTTCGCCGCCGTCGTCCGTCTCGCCCAGGAACACGGCATTCCCGCAGTAGACATCGGTCAGGACGCCGGTTTCTTCCAGGACCAGCACAGCGGCGCGGCGGTTAGGGGCGAGGTTCAGGATCTTGCCTTCTTCGTTGACGTAGAAGTGCCAGTCGTAGCTGGTAACGGCTTCGATGTTTCCGGCCACGAGGGTTTGCAGGTTCTCCAGTGATGCGTCGATGGTTTCGACCCGTGCGGGTTCGCGTCCGTCGGCGGGGATGATCAGGGCGGTGCAGGTGCTCATCAGGTGTTGTCCTCTCGAGTGGTGCGGTGGGGTGCGGTGCCCCGCCGAAAGCGGCGGGGCACCTGCTCTGGCGCTGGTTAGGCGGCGTTGACCGTGTAGGGCATCCGGTAGCGGGACGGAAGTTCCGCGGCGGCTTCGGGCAGGTCGTCCGGGCCGTGGGCCTGTCCGTTCTTCCAGTGGAAGAACGCCTGTTCGGTGATCGCTTCGAACTGGGCCGCCTTGGTCCGGTAGAACGTGCAGCCCACGTCTCCCTCGCAGTACGTGGCGATTCCGAAGAGATTGCCGATGCTGTCAGCGGTCCGGGTGGCCGCGACCATGACATAGGGCCACTGGCCCAGGTCCCAGCCGTCACATCCCCAGCTGGGGATGACTGCCCAGCCTTCGGCTTCGATGAGTTCCATCCAGTCGTAGCCGTCGTTCATGTGGTAATCGACGAGGACGGTCAGGCCCTCGATGGTCTCCCCGGTGTCCTTGGTGGTTACCGTCTTGGTTGCTACTGCATTCATGGTGTTGCTCCTTTTTGCCCAAGGATTCGGTGGGTGGGGCGGCCTAGGTGACCGGCCAGCGTCCCCTCTCCCCCCGTTGTTTTTTGGTTGCTGGCAAGCTTGCTTGCTCGGCGGCCGACGGAGCCCTGTCTACCCGCAGGGCAAGGTGAAGGAAATTCCCGGAGGAAATCAGCGACGGAGGAGCGCCGGAGGGACATTTCCTGCGCCGCAGGCCCCGACGAAGGAGGGGCTAGACGGGGTGGAGCGGACGCCTAGAATCCGGAGGACAGCAGCCAAAAGACGTCGTAGACAAACAGGGTCAGGGAGTGACGGAGCTCTGCGACGGTGCACCCTGGACCCAACAGCCGGCCGCGCCAGCGGACGCCCCAGACCTGGTTGGAGCGCAGCGGAAATCAGGGCCTTGCTAGGGTGGACGGGTCCCGTCAGTCGCAGCTCACTCATCCCCCGAGTGAAATCTCCTGGCGGGGCGTTCCAGCCGAAAAGGGGCAGCGCATGGGATTACGAAGTCTTTTCCGGAAACGCCCGACAAGTTCCGGGCCGACTGAGGCGACGCTCTCAGCGGCCGGCCCGGAGCCGCTGACTGCCGAACAGCTCGTAGAACTCGAAGCCGCCTGGGCAGAGCTCACCGCTGCAGCGGAGGCATCGGAAGTCACGAATTTCAGTGCCTGCACGCGCGGTGGCCGGTCTTGGACTGAGAACGCGGCGGCGGTGCGGGCCGTCGCGGCGACGCTGCGGGAATTGCCCGCAATGGAAGACCAGACACCGAAGTAGTTTGCGGACGGGTTGTGCCCATTGGGGGCAGGTGGAGCCCTCCGCACAGCTCGGGCTGTCCCCACTGGCGTTCAACCCGTCCGCCGAAGGCCCGCGCCGGCCCCTTTGGTCGCTGGCTGTCGTAGCCGCCCTCCATAATGAGATCTGCGTGATCATGCATCAGATGCAATTCGGCATGATTGCGCCTTTCTTTTGCCGTGTCGATTCGAACATATATTCTAAAGTGGTGGTATGGGACCGGATCAGGCGGGCAGGCTGCAGGCGCAGTATGCGCGGCGAGCGTCCCCGATTGGGCTGACGGTGGAAGAGCTCGATTTCGAGCACTTCCCGTCCAAGAACGGCTTCCCCGGGATCCCGGTGAAGGCGTGGATCAGGTTTCCGAACTGCGCTGAGCTGGTGGACGGCGAGGTGTACGCGTGGACGGCGAAAGCAGTCGAAGTGACGTGGTGCGACGGGCCGCTGACTCGCCGGACGTGGGTATGGAGTTCGGCGGTTACCCGCCGGGAAGAAATGATGAACAGGAACTTGGGAGAGCGGACAAACCGTGACAGCAGTAGCGAATGAAACAACCCTGGACGCTGAGGTTGACGTCCGGTTCACCCCGGCCGGCACTCCTCTGGCCGTCCGGTTTGATGGCCGGATCTGGGCCGTGGCGGCCGATCCGGTGCACTGGTTCGCCCGGGACGCCTGGTGGAACACCCGGCGTACCGCAGCCGTCGGCAGCGGCGACCTAGTGAGCGTCGAGTTCTGGCAGTTGCAGGTCCGTCTCGGCTCGACTTCGGCCCTTCGAACGTTCACGCTGCGCCGGGACCCACTCTCCACCCGGTGGCTTCTGGAAAGCATCAGCGACTAGGCCACAGTGACGCCTCAAGCGATCAGCGATCAAACCTGGGCGGAGATCCGGATCGAGTTCACGCTGCCGTCCCTCGGGCAGGTGCACCGCCGGCTCTCCGAGCTGATGGAGGACCCGGAACCGGTCATGCGCGAGCTGGTTCGCGTCTTCTTATCCGGACTACTGACGTCGGATTGGTTTCTTTTGGAAGCCTGTCGTGCTGGCTTAGGCGTAGACCCCGGGGTGCGGGTCGGTGCGTG
>NZ_JBEPPA010000019.1:0-53635 GCF_040547075.1 Arthrobacter sp. UYCu512 | reverse complement strand
GGCGTCGTCCGCAAAACCTACCTCCGCGGCCACCCCATCAACAACCACACCCCCCACGGCACCCTCCTGCGCCGCGGCGGCATCTAAACCCCACCGCCATGTCTGTCCACGCCCATACAAGCGGTCCTGCGGCACCTGCGGACCGGGGGACCAGCGGGTTGCTGCACGGTCCTGGCCGGAAGAACATGCCCAGGGGTTTGGCAATCTGGGTTGAATCGTCCCGCGCAGATGAGGCGACCATGGTTCACGCGGCCGAAGTGCTCCTGGCCCGCGTGCTAAGAATTGTTCCGGAGGCGGAAGTACATCATTGGCCCGCCTCCGGAACAGCGCAACCTGAAGCCGTGCCCCCCGAAGGGATCGACGACGTGGGCCCGGGAGAGGACGACACAGGGCCCCCGCTCCGGGCCGGTACGCGCCCCCGCACGGTGGCAGTGGACCTCGCCAACGGAACAGTCCACGTCGATCAGTGGCCTGTTCAGCTGACTGGGGTCGAGTTCAGGCTCTTGCGCTACCTCGTGGAAAACTGCTCGAGGCCGATAGCGCGCAGTGAACTCCGGGAGTTTCTGGAGTCGCTGGATTTCCCGGGGTGCGCCTCGCGATCCATTGACGTCTATGTGGCCCGAGTGCGCCGAAAGCTTGGCGGGGCCCGGTCTACGATTGCCACGGTTCGCGGCGGTGGCTACCAGTTTGTCCCCGGTCCTTACGCCAAAGTGCGTGGACCTGCCGAATACTCCATCTGAATTGTTTCAACCGGGAAATCCGATCCCACGACCTGTCAAGGAAGACCATGAACCTGTTCCCGACATCCCAGCGAGTCCCCACGAAGCTTCGGCCCGGAACGCCGGCACCGGATTTCAGCTTGACCGACGCTGGCGGCAAGCGTGTCTCGTTGACGGACTACCGCGGCAAGAGTGCCATCGTGTACTTTTACCCGAAGGCAGCGACCCCTGGCTGCACGACCGAGGCGTGCGATTTCCGCGATAGCCTGGCCTCCCTCACGAGGTCCGGATATGCGGTCCTCGGTATCTCGCCGGATTCGCAGGCCGCCTTGGCCGCCTTCGCCGGCGACCAGGGGCTTACCTTCCCGCTGCTTGCCGACGAGGACCATGCTGTGGCCCTGGCCTACGGTGCGTGGGGCGAGAAGCTGGTCAACGGCGAGGTTACGGAGGGCCTGGTCCGCTCCACGGTGGTGGTGGACCCCGAGGGCATCGTCGAACTCGCGCAGTACCAGGTCACTGCCAAGGGCCACGTCGCGCAGCTGAAGGCGGCACTGGGCCTGTAGCCACCGGCCGGCTATCGCTTCGGTATGGCCTCTCCTGCGCCATCAGGCAATCACGCATCGGTCCCGGCCTGACTGCTTGGAGGAGTAGAGGGCGACGTCGGCGTGACAGATCATTTCCTCCGGGGTTGTGGTGTTCCCTGCGTGGCCCGCGAAACCGCCAACGCTGACGGTCAGACGGATGGGGTGACCGTCCTCGAGGAGGCCTGCTTCGGCGACAGCCAGTCGGATCCTCTCGCCCGTTATGGCGAGATCGTCCCGCGTCGCCCCCGGCAAAACAACAATGAATTCTTCGCCGCCATAACGAAGCAGCACATCGCTCCCGCGCAGGACCTTTCGCGCCGCTTGCACCACGCTGCGCAGCACTCGGTCGCCGACCAGATGCCCGAAGGTATCGTTGACCACCTTGAAATGGTCAATGTCGAACATGAGCACCCCGAGTGACTGGTGGGATCGCCTGGACCGATCGAATTCCTCCTCCAGCCGAACCAGACCTGAGCGTCGATTGAACACGCCTGTCAGTGGATCCAAAGCTGCGATCCGTTGCAGGTCCTCGTGCGTGAGGGCGTTGTTCACGGCCACTGCCAGACCCGGAAGCGAGGCGCCCAACACGGCCCTGGCCGCCGGGGCAGGGTGCTCCGCGAACGCCATCACCAGGACCCCGACTGTGGCCGCGTCGAACAGGACGGGCAGGATGTGTACCTCCTGCGGAGTAAATTCCGTCAGTGCCCCGGCCCTGACGAGGTCTTCGGGCAGCATAAGCACGGCGGGCCGTGCCGTGCCCAAGACACCGAGTACCAACTCTGTACCCGCCAGGTCGATACCGGCTCGCATCCGCAATGATCCGGCCACGTGGAGCGTGCCGTTGCTAACTGTGAGCAGCGCCGCAGCAGCACACGCGGTGTGCACCGACAGCTCATGCAACGCCGCCTCCGCGAGGGCGCCGATTTCCAGGTGGGCAGCGAGGGCTTGCGACACCTTCTTGATCCCATCGGAAACCTGGTGGCTGTCCGACAGGCTGGCGACCAGGCCGTTAAACGACTGGGCCACGTCGCCGAATTCATCGGCTGAGTCCACTGGAATTGCGCAGCCCGCCAGATCGCATCCTGTCCAGTCACCGCTCGCGGCCGCATCGACCAACAGAGCCTCGACAGGAGCCATCCCGGCAACCAGAGAACGCAGCCGACCCCCCACGACCACACGCACTAGGAGATGGTTGATCTCCGCGACAGCGATCCCCGCGGCCACGGTCAGGGCAAAGAAGCCTGGCTGCACGGCCGCCTCGGGTGAGAGTCCGAGCACGATCAGAAGAAATGGGAAGACCAGGCCGATAAGGAGCCCGAAACCCAGCATCCAGATTCTGAGGTCCAGCATGACATTGCCGGAGAGCCGGGGCAGCCACCCGTAATGAGAACCGGCCGGTCTCTTCCGCAGCGGCGCTAGCACTAGAGTGCCCACGGTCTGAGTGGGTTCGCCGTCGTGCGAGAGCACCCGGCACCTTTCATGATCGACCTCATAGCCCCCCCGGCTTTCGGTTGCGACCCGGGCAATCGTGGAGTGTTCCTCGTCAGCGTGCGGGCGGTTCACTGATTATGCTGGAGTGGGTTCAGGGAACAAAATCGCTGCCCCTTCACGGTCGGCGGGTGCGGTGTCCGTGGGCTAAACCTCGGACATCTGTCGAGCACACCCTTTGAGGCGTCGATTCACAAATTGCTCCGGGTGGTGGTGACGGCATCCTCTCAGAGGTCGTTTGGGCCGGCCGCCGTTATGATACTGACGATCTCAGCAAACCCCAGCCGGTGCGCGTTCTCCAAAGCCGTTCGCCCCTGAGGATCCGGGATGTTGGGGTCCGCTCCTGCGGCGAGGAGGTGCCTGACTACGTCCTGCTGCCTGGGGCCGCCGTCGTTGAGCAGGATGGCCTCCTGCAGGGCGGTCCAGCCCAGGTTGTTTACGTGGTTGACGGGAACCCCTGCTGCTGTGAGGATGCGGACGGTCTCCACATGTCCGTGTTCGCTGGCGGGAATCAGAGCTGTCCCGCCGAACCGGTTGGTGCTGGAAACGTCAGCACCGTTGGCGATCGTCAGCCGCAAGACCCCGTTGAATCCTTCTGCCCCGGAGTAGAGGAACGCCGAATCCTGACGGGAGTCTTTGGCATTGACGTTGCCCCCGGCCCGGATCAGCTCTGTCACGTGGGCGACGTCGTTGGCCTTGGCAGCCAGGATAAGACGCTGGTCCAGTGATGCCTGCGCCTCGCGGGAACGGGCCGGCGGAGCGGAGACAGCCATCGTCGGGGCCACAGGCGGCGGTGCCGCCAGTGGCGGCGGTCGTTGTCCGGGGCTCACCCCGCCCGTCGGTGACGAGGGACGGAGTGGCTCCCCGGTTCCCGGGCCGCAGGCCGCCAGCCCCAGCATCGCTGCACAGATCAGGACAAGATTCCGGTTCCAGAACATCGTGATTTCCTACTTGGCTGTGCCCGGTGCCACACCCGCGATGGCGTCCGCCCCGGCCGCGGCACAGGCCTCGTCGAGATTACCGTCGGGAGCACCGCCCACACCGATGCCCGCCACAGAGACCCCGTCGACCTTGAGCGGAACCCCGCCGGCCAAGAAGAGGGTGCCCGGGAGATCAGCGATGCTGGGCCCGTTCCCGTTGACCCGCTTGGACAGCTCGCTGGTGGGCGTACCGAAAGCCGCTGCGGTATAGGCTTTTTGCCTCGCCGCTTCAATCGTGTGCTCTGCGGCGTTGTCGCCGCGGAGAAGGGCCTGCACGGTTCCGAAGCGGTCGACGAGTGCCACCGTCACGAACGGCAGCTTGTCAGCTTGGCATTTTGCGAGGGCAGCTTGTACGGCAGCAGCCGAAGCACCCACGCTGATGCGGTTCTGGGCAATGACTTTTCCAGGGGACGGCTGGATGTCGGTGGTGGCTACCGCAGCCGGAACCGGGTTGGGCCCGGCATTGGCGGCAGCCGTTAGCCCTGCGGTGATGAGCAATGCAGCAGCAGCGGCGGCGGTGATCTTCTTGGACGTCTTCACGGGTTCTCCTCGGAGTACTGTAGGGGGCGGGCCCAAGCCAACGGCCCGGGCCCAAATCCATTCTTCGTCCTCGCACCGGTTGGGACATCGGGCGTTGGTCTGCCGATTTCTCCCCCATCGGGCCAGGAGTATCAGCCAAAAGGGTGAGGGAGGCCTAACGGCGCGGGACTTAATATGGTGGGGTAGCACTTCATCCACCGGAACCGGACCCTATGCCTTCCTCATCAGCCACTTTGCGGGAACACTCCCAGCACCAACGGGCCACCGCCACGGGCAGCGGTCCGCTGGGCCGAATCGACGCCGTCGTCCATATCGGTTTTGCCGTGCTGGTGGTCGCGTCGGCGGTCCGGTACGCGATGCGGCACAGCCCCGCGGACAACGTGGGGGTCCTGGCACTCGCCACAGCGGTCTGTTCGCTGTACGCCGTGATCGCTGTGCTCTCGCAGCGGAGGCGGCCCTGGGCGGTGTGGATGTTTTTCCTGGCGGGGCTGTGGGCCGTGCTGGTGATCGCAGCGCCGAGCTTTGCCTGGTGCTCCTTCGCCCTGTTCTTCCTTTGCCGCACTGCCTTCACCGGCTGGGTCGCCAACCTCGCTGGCGGCGCGACGGCAGCAGTTACCGCCGTCGGGCTCTTCCGGCTGGGCGGCGGAAACGACGTCGCCATGCTTTTGGGCCCGCTGGCCGTCGGGTTCATGCTGACACTGATCTATAACCGGATTGAACACGACACTGCGGAGCAACGCCGCCTGAATGAAGCGCTGACGCAGGCACAGGATCAGCTGGCGGCCACCGAGCGGCGGGCGGGCAGCATCGAAGAACGTGCGCGGGTTTCCCGGGAAATCCACGACACAGTGACGCAGGGCCTGGCGAGCAGTCTCCTTCTCCTGGAAGCCGCCAGCCGGTCCTGGCCCAGCCCGGCCGCGCGTGAGGACGTCCGTTCGGCCAGCGGTCTGCTGCGCCAGAACCTGGCCGAAACCCGCAGCCTGGTCCACGAATTAGCTTCCCCCGGGCTGGATACGGCGCCCCTGACGGATGCCGTGTCCAGGGCAGCGTCGCAGTACCTGCCGGGTGTTCGCCTCCTTGTCACCGGTGTGCCCCGTACCGTCACCGCCGCCACCCGGCACGCCCTGCTGCGGGTGGTCCAGAGCGCGACGGCCAACACGGCGCTGCATGCGGCTGCGGCCAACGCAACAGTCACGCTCGGCTTTCTACCGGGCGCTGTCACGCTGGATGTATACGACGACGGCGCGGGCTTCGATCCGTCGTCGCTGGCGCCGCCCTCGGACACAGGAGGCTATGGGCTGCGCGCCATGCGGCAGCGGGTGGAACAACTCGGCGGCGTGTTCTCGGTGGAAAGCAGCCCCGGCGGCGGGACGGTTGTGGCCGCGGAACTGCCTACCGGGGAGAAACAGTGAACATCATTTCCGTGCTGCTGGTAGATGACCATCTGGTGGTCCGCAGCGGGCTCAAGGCGCTGTTGGGGACGCAGCCCGGCATTGAGGTGGTGGCCGAGGCAGCCTCCGGCGAGGAGGCACTGGTGCTGGTGGAGCGGCACGGTCCGGCCGTGGTGATGATGGATCTCGCCATGGGTGCCGGCATGGACGGCATCGAGGCCATCAAGGCATTGCGGCGCCGCAACAGTCGGCAGGCGATCCTCGTGTTCACCACCTACGACTCTGATGCCGACATCGTCCGCGCCGTGGATGCCGGGGCGATGGGCTACCTGCTTAAGGACGCTTCACCCGAGGAGATATTTGCAGCTGTCCGCGGCGCAGTCCAGGGCAAGAGCGTGATGAGCGCGCCGGTGGCTTCGCGGCTCTTCCAGCAGCTGCGCAACCCGGACGCAATCCTGACCCCGCGCGAGGCCGAACTGCTGAGCCTCCTGACCGAAGGACTCAGCAACCGGGAACTCGGCCAGCGGCTGTTCATCTCCGAGGCCACAGTCAAAACGCATTTGGCACATATCTACGCCAAACTCGGCGTCGAAACCCGGGCAGCGGCTATCGCCACCGCCATCCGCCGGGAGGGCATGCGCTAGGCCGTGCCGAAGCCGCGGCTGAAACGTCCCGCGTTATGGTTTTGATGCGCTTGGAGCCGGTGCACTGGCATAGGGAAAAGTCGGAGGGAACAGTTGGTCCGGAGACCGGCGTTCGCTGTCACGCTCTGAGTATGCTTCGCGCATCTTTGCGAACAGCCGTTGGGCCTCCACTTTCAGGCCCGGAATATCAATGCCCGGGATGTCGCCGTCCCGCATTACGATGCGCCCTGCGACGACGGAATGAGTGGCCTGCCGTGCTGTTCCGTTCAGCAACAGGGTTCGAATCGGGTCGTCCAGGACTCCGTCCCGGAAGTCGTCAAGAGCGAACGCAACGAGGTCCGCTTGCGCTCCTTCTTCCAGCCTCCCCAGATCAGGGCGGTCCATGGCGCGGGCTCCGCCGAGGGTTGCTGCTTCAAAGTAGTGTTCCGCGGGTGCTGCGTCCGGCCTTCGCTCTAGGAGTTTGGCCAGGTGTACACCGGTGTCCATGCCGCGGATGAGATCCGGCGGGAAGGAGTCCGTTCCAAGACACAGGTTGATGCCTGCTGCCCGGAAGGCAGCGAACGAGTCGAGTGCCATGCCGTATCTGAAGGATGTGAGTGGACAGTGGACGATGGAGATATTTGCATCCGCAAGAGTTTGAAGATCACCGGCATCCATACCACCCAGGGCCGGATTCCGGTCCACGAAGATTCCGTGCGGGATGAGTAGGCGCACATCCAGCAGCCCTGTTTTCTGCAAGAGCTGGAGGGGAGTAAGTCCGTGCCAACGCTGCAGCAGTTCCCGTTCCAGAGCCCCTTGAAGGCAGTGCAACCGAACGAGGGCATGCCTTTCTCGGGCGATTTCGGCCGTTGCGCGCAGGAGTTCAGCGGTCAGCGTTTCAATTCTGCACGGTAGGAGAACCCCGGTAATCAGCGGATCGGCCAGATCCTCTGCGTAGTCCAGGAAGCGAACGGCATCGGCGAGCCCGGCCCGCCCCTGGCTCTCGTCGAATGCGACGTCGCGCTGTCCATCGGCCCTGACAATATTTACCCCGGAGCGGAACGCCGGGCCCAAATATCCCCGGAGGCCGAGCTCGCGGGAGGTCTCGGCCATGCCGGCAAGCTCTGCAAAGCTTTCCGCCCAGGCGGAATGGATCTCCGATGCGATGGGCATGTAGGTAGTGATGCCGTGCAGTGCCAACTGCACCAGGGCGTATTTCCGGATGGTCTGGCGCTCCTCTGCGGTGAAAACGTCCGCGCGGCGGCTTCGGAAGTAGTCTTCGGACCATTGCAGACCGGTGGCCCGGTCCGGCGATGCCCACGAGTCGATGAGCAGGTGATCGATGTCTGTCAGGGCGTCCAGATCGATGAGACCCGGCGTGATGAGGGAACGGCCAAGATCATAGTGCTCGTCCGCGGGACCCTCGTAGCCGTGCCCGACATACACAATGCGCGTGCCCTCGTAGACAACGTCACCGTCGCGGATAAGCACGTGGTGACCGTCCTTATGCCCGAGCACAAATGCTGCGCTGAACTTGGTGCGCAAACCAACCTCCAATGTCGATGATGGAGCGGGCACCGCAGGGTGAACCGCACAGATCAAACCATATCGATTTTGGTATACCAATAACAAGGGTTTGGTGAGGTCAGATGGGGCCCGGTCATCCGAACCAGCTAATCGCCGGGCTTCAAACGTGATTTACATCTCGTCCGAACCGGCTTACTATATTTTTGGTATACAAAATAGTTGCGACATAAAACACACATGTACCCCCGACCCAGCAGCCGCCCAGTAAGGGTGGAGGGTCTTTCCCAAAGGACAGTTACTCCCATGGCCTCAGAAGCCCAACAAATCAGTCAGACCTCCGCATCCGTCGCGGACCAGAAGATCACGCGCCGGCACTGGTGGACGGTGGTGACCGTGTCCATGCTCGTCTCGACGGCGGCCGTCCTGATTGGCACGTACAAGTTTCAGCTGGGCCCGGCGCCGGTGGTGCTCTTCCCCATCATTTGGGCCGTTGTCATCGGCGGCATCATCGGAACCCAGCGAATCCGGCGCGTCTCGGGTGCCAGCCGCGCCGTTGCGACGCTTCTGTTGGAGATCGGAATCATCCTTTTCCTCGCTCGGCTGGGCACGCAGATCGGGCCGTCGCTGGCGAAGGTCACTGAGATCGGTCCGGCCATCCTTCTTCAGGAGGTCGGGCACATCTTCGGCACGGTCATCCTCGCCTTGCCGATAGCTGTGGCCATGGGGCTGGGTCGGGTAGCGATCGGGGCCACCTGGTCAATTGACCGCGAGTCGTTTCTTGCCTTCGCCATCCAGCGTTTCGGGGTTCGCTCCGGGGAGTACCGTGGCGTTTTCTCCGTGTGGTTGCTCGGCAGCCTCTTTGGCGCAGTCTTTATCTCCCTGCTCGCCGGATTCCTGGGCGGACTGAATATCTTCGATCCGCGTGCACTGGCCCTCGGGCTTGGGCTCGGCTCGGCGTCGATGATGCTCGGGGGAGTGGGGGCGCTTTCGCTGCTCTACCCGGAACAGGCCGGTGAAATCATGGCGCTGGCCGCATTGTCCAACCTCGTTACGAACATCGTCGGCTTCTATGCGGGGGTCTTCCTGTCCCTGCCGCTGTGCCGGAGGCTGTATGCGTTCTGGAGCCGCCTTTTTGGAAAGGACGACGAAGGCAGGTCCACGCGGGGGACCCGAGGCAAGACGGCACAGAGCGCAGCGGCGCAGCTTGCCCCTCCAGTGGCAGTGGAGGTAGATCCGGCACTGAAGCTGACTCCACGGATTACGATTCTCGCCTTCGCCATCGCCGGGGCCTCCGCCCTCGCTATGAACGTCATCGGAACGAAGAGCTTCGCCTGGAACGATCTGGCGGGTGTGGTCGTCCTGTTGCTGCTGACGGGGCTGTCCTTCCGTCTGGCCCGTCTGATGCCCTCGGTGCCGTCCAGTGTGTGGGTGCTGACTCTCACAACGGTACTGTCGGCGCCGTTCCTGCCCACTGCCGGTCTGCTTGCGGCGCTGACCGGACATCTGGACGTCATTCTCATCGGGCTGCCTGCGCTGACTTTGATCGGGCTTACGGTCGGGCGGGACATCAAGGCGCTGAAGTCCTTGAGCTGGAAGATCATCGTTGTCGCGCTGGTGACCTACAGTGCATCCTTCATTGCGGCGGCCGCCCTGGGGCAGATTGCCCTCGGCCGGTAACCGGCGCCCTGAGCTCACTTTAGAAATCTGGTATTCCAAAGAATCCTCCTTTACGAACGCCGCACGCATGCGTTCTGCGCGTGAACCGACGGTCCCTAGATCAGGCTAGGCTTGGTATACCAGAATATAGTCAGGAGACGACTGTGAAAAAGATCCCCCGGGCGCCCTGGGAGCGGCCCCGGACACCTGCAGCTTCGAAGATCGCATTGACACTCGTCGCTTTGAGCCTCGTTTCCATTAACCTACGGCCGGCGATTACGACCATCGCCGGATCCATGGGCCAACTGGAACAGGGGCTGGGGATAGCTGCCCCGGCGCTGCCGCTCCTTGCGGCGCTGCCGGTCCTCGCCTTCGGAATGTCCGCCCCGTGCGGACCGTGGCTCGCCCGCCGCCTGGGTGCAGGGACAGCCATCGCTCTTGCGATGCTGTTGCTGGCCTTGGCCCTGGTCGCCCGGGTGCTGGTGCCTGCCCTACTGCTCCCCGGCACCTTTGTGGCCGGCATGGCCATCATGGCAGCCAGCGTGTTGCTGCCCCAGGTCGTCAAGGCCAACCAGGGCAACGGCTGGTGGACGGGGCTGTGCAGCATGGGCTTCGGACTCGGCGCGGCACTGGGGGCAGGGTTGATCCAACCGCTGCAGCACGCTCTGGACGGAAGCCTGAACGGGGCTCTGGCCATCTGGGCTGTACCAGCTGTGCTGGCGGCAATACTGATGCTCCAACACGGTGGGGTGGCCACCGGACCTGCCGGTACGCTGGCCGCCATTCCACCTTCAAATGCTTTCAGCTCCGGCAGCTCAAGGGCCGGTGCGGAGCGGCTACTCCCTGCCGCCCGCGCACTGCGGAGCCAGGGAACTGCCTGGGCGGTGACAGCATTCTTTGGTCTCCAGGCGATGCTCTACTTCGCGGTCACTTCATGGCTGACAGTCTTCCTGGTGTCGAAGGGCCTCACCGCCGGCGACGCTGCGGCGCATCTTGCGTGGTTCAGCGTGGCCGGCCTTCCCGCCAGCCTGCTGGCACCCGTGCTGGCCAGCCGGCCGGCTGTTCTCAAGATCATGGCGCCCGGTTTGGGGATGTTTGTGGCCGCCGCGCTGCTCGGGGTGCTGGCCGGCCCGGCTGAGTTTCAGTTCCTCTTGATAGGTGTCCTGGGAGTTGTCCAGAGCGCCGGACTCGGGCTTGGACTTGCGCTCGTGGTGCTCCGCTCCACGGGGCCCCAAACCGCGGGGAGTCTTTCGGCGATGAGCCAGGGGCTCGGGTTCGCCCTGGCCTCCCTTGGACCTGTGCTGGCCGCCCTGATTCATGATGTGACCGGCGGCTGGGAAGCTGCGTTCTGGGCCTTGGCGGGAGTGGCCATGCTGCTGTCCCTGGCGGGATACTTCTCGGTGAGCGGGCGAATCGTGTCTGCGGACGAAAGCACGGTGTTCACCGGCGAGACCCGGCCGGCCGGCGTCGGAAGCTGACCCCCACACAAAAAAGTGGCAGGTCCCTTAGAAAGGAACCTGCCACTTTATTGCGGGCCTAGGGAAGTAGTTGCAGTTGGTCTGCCACAACGCGGCCGCGGTGGATCACGGTTCGGTCGGTGCCCCGGTCCATGACCGCGGAGGCGACCGTCTCGCCGTCGACCAGCAGCAGCTCGGCCGGATCGCCGACGTCAAGGCAGGGCCGGTGCGCGGTGCCGTTGAGCCGGATGGCGGCCGGGTCCAGCACGCTGGCGCCGCCCACCGTAGCGATGGCCAGGCAGTGTTCGATCAACTCGTCCCTGCGGAAACCATGGGTGAACGCGAGCTGCCAGGTGCGGTCCAGCATGTCTGTATTGCCGTAGGGGGACCAGTAATCGCGCTGCCCGTCCTCGCCCAGGCCCACGCGGACACCGGCCTCCGCCAGCAGCGGGAGCGGGAGCTGCCCGGATGCCGCCGGGGCCACGGATGCCATGGAGATGTCAAGCTCCGCGAACTCCTCGACGAGCCGGTGTGTGGTGGCCTCGGAGACGCTGCCCAGCTGGTAGGCGTGGGACATGGTGACCTTGCCCTGCATCCCGAGGGCCCGGGTTCGCTCCATCACCAGGTCCGTGCTGAAGACGCCCAGCTCGCCCGGTTCGTGGAGGTGGATGTCGATGGGAACCTGGTACTTCTCGGCCAGGCCAAAGACGATGTCCAGGTGCCGGACGGGATCCCGGTCCAGGCTGCATGGATCAATGCCACCCATCACGTTGGCCCCGGCCCGGAGGGCCTGCTCCATCAGCGGCACGGTGCCGTCCTCGAGAAGGAGACCGGCCTGCGGGAAGGCGATGATGTCGACGTCGGCCTGGTCCTCGAAGTGTTCCTTAGCCGCCAGGACCGCTTCGAAGCGTTCCAGCCGGCAGTCCACATCGACCTGGGCGTAGGAGCGGACCCTGGTTGTGCCGCGCGCGATCATCCGGCCCAGCGTGTTGTTGACGCGTTCCTGGAGGGGGACCTCGGCGTCGCGCCAGTTTTTCCGGTCGTTCATCATCATGGTCCAAACGCCGGGGCCTCCGGTGTGCTCGCGGAACGGCAGGCCGATGCGGGTCGAGTCCAGGTGGACATGGACGTCGGAGAAGGACGGGAGCAGCAGCCGGCCGCGGCCTTCGACGACGGTGGCCGCCTCTTGGAGGGCCCCTGGCGGGTCCGTCGGGGTGTGCGCGGGGTTATGCGGCTCGATGCCGGCGATTTTCCCATCTTTGAGCAGGATGTCGCTCAGCGCTTGCCCCCAGGGACGGGCGGCGCGGATCAGGGTAGTCAATGTAGTGCTCCTTATTGTTGGGTCTATTGCACACCGGCGGGGGTGGCGGCGGCCAGCCCCGCCGGTGTGGCAGGCCGGGGCGGCCGGGCCGGCCGGTGAGGGAATGTCGCTGATGCACACCTGCTGCCGGCTTTCGTGCAGTGCGTCGAACAGTGGGCAGCGGGTGCGGAAGACGCAGCCGCTGGGCGGGTTTGACGGTGACGGAAGATCTCCGCGGAGCCTGATCTTCACTTGCTGCCGGGCTGCCCGTGGATCGGGCAACGGCACCGCTGAGAGCAGCGCCTGGGTGTAGGGGTGCCGGGGGAGACGGAACAGCTCATCGCGGGGGCCGTGTTCGGCGATCTTCCCGAGGTACATAACGGCCACCTGGTCGGAGATGTGCCGGACAACGGAGAGGTCGTGGGCGATGAAGATGTAGGCGACGCCGGTGTCACGCTGGATTTCCTGGAGTAGGTTGACCACCTGGGCCTGGACCGAGACGTCCAGTGCGGACACCGGTTCGTCGCACACGATCACGGACGGGTTCAAGGAAATAGCCCGGGCGATGCCGACCCTTTGGCGCTGGCCGCCGGAGAACTCGTGCGGAAAGCGGTTGTAATGTTCGGGTCTGAGGCCCACCTGCTCCATCAGGTCTTTGACGCGGCTCTTCAGGCCTGCGGGCGGGTTGATCTTCTGCGCCACCATCGGCGCGGCGATCGCTGTTCCGACCGTTTGCCTCGGATTAAGGGAGGCGAACGGGTCCTGGAAGATCATCTGGACCTTGCGCCGGAAGTTGTACAGGTTTTTCCCGTGCAACTGGCTGATATCGACTCCGTCGACGACGATCCGCCCTGCGGTAGGGTCCAGCAGCCGGGCGATCATGCGGCCGGTGGTGGATTTTCCGCACCCGGACTCACCCACGAGTCCGAGTGTCTGGCCCCGTTCGAGACTGAACGAGACACCATCGACGGCCTTGACCGAGCGATGCCCGCCCGGGGTGAAGAGCCCGCTCTTGACGGGGAAATGCTTCTGAAGGTTCTCAACCTGCAGAATGGGCTGCCTGTCCATGGCGGGTCCTAACGCGAAGTCCGGATGGTGATGATTTGGGGGCTGGTGAGATGGCAGCGTTTGCCGTGGCCGTCCTCCACCAGGAGCTCGGGTCTGTGCTCGCGGCAGACATCGGGGCCGGCCAGCGCAGCGTAGTCGCACCGGGAGCGGAAAATGCACCCTGGCGGCAGCTCAAGCAGCGACGGCGGCTGGCCGGGGATCGGGCTGAGGCGGCCGGAGTTCCCGGCGAGCGTCGGCATGGAATTGAGGAGCCCGAGGGTGTACGGGTGGCGGGTGTCGTGGAAGATCTCGTCCACCGGCCCTGTCTCGACGCACTGGCCTCCGTACATGACCAGCACGGAATCGCAGACCTCGGCCACGACGCCCAGGTCGTGGGTGATGAGGATCAGCGCGGAGTTGGTTTCTGCCTGGAGTTCGGCCATGAGGTCCAGGATCTGGGCCTGGACGGTCACGTCCAGGGCCGTGGTGGGCTCGTCCGCGATGAGCAGTTCCGGTTCGCAGATGAGGGCCATGGCGATCATGGCCCGCTGCCGCATGCCGCCGGAGAAATGGTGCGGGTATTCGCCGTAGCGCTGCTCGGGGCTGGGAATTCCCACCCGGCCGAGCATATTGATGGCTGCGGACCGGGCCTGCTTTCTGCTCGCCTGGTGGTGGACGAGGTAGGCCTCGGCGATTTGATGACCGACCGTGTAGAAGGGGTGCAGCGCCGAGAGTGGGTCCTGGAAGATCATGCCGATGTTTCGGCCCCGCAGCTGCCTCATCCCCGCTTCGGCCAGTGTGATGAGGTCCTTGCCGTCGAAGAGCACCTGGCCGGAAACCTGGGCAGAGGTGCCTTTTAGCAGGCCCATCAGCGCCTGGCTGGTCACCGATTTTCCGGATCCGGATTCGCCCACGATCCCAAGGGTCTGCCCGCGTTCCAGGGTGAAATCCATGCCGTTGACTGCCGAGATCATGCCGTCGTCGGTGGGGAATCCGACGGAGAGATTCCGAACGTCCAGGAAGGCGCCGGCACTGCCGTCCACCGTGTCCGGGGTTGTTGCGGGGGCGGGAACGGCGGCGTGGGCGCCGTGGTGAATCTGGGTCATTGGAGCCTCACTCGGGGATCGATGGCGGCATAGGCGAGGTCAACGGCGGTGTTGGCGACGATGACGAAGAAGGCGGCGAGCATGGTGATGGCCATGGTGACGGGCAGATCGCCCGAGATCGCTGCCCGCACCGCGGTGAAGCCGAGCCCCGGTACGGAAAAGATCTGTTCGGTCAGGACGGCGCCGCCGAGCAGCAGGCCGATGTCCATGCCCAGCATCGTCACGATGGGGGTGATCCCGGCCCGGACGCCGTGCTTGAACGTCACGGTCCGTGGGTGGAGCCCCTTGGCCCTGGCGGTGCGGATGAAGTCCTCACCGAACGTTTCGATCATGTTGGCGCGGGTGATCCGGACATAGGAGGCGCTGAACAGCACGGCGAGGGCAACCCAGGGCAGCAGGTAGTTCAGCATCCACGCCCAGGGCCCCTGAGGGCCGAACGGGCTGATGATCTCATTGGTGGTGAACGGCAGCAGGTGAAGCTGATTGACGAACACCAGCAGCAGGAAAAGTCCGGTAACCGGGATCGGCAGGGAGACGCCCACGGACGCGGCGCCGACGATAAACTTGTCGGTGGCGCTGCCTTTCCTGAGGGCCGCGAGCAGGCCCAGGCCCACTCCGGAAACTGTCCACAGGACCAGTGCGCCGACCGCTATCGAGAGCGTGTAGGGCATGGACCGGCTGATGATGTCGGAGACGTTTTCATTCGTCTGGAATGATTTTCCAAGGCAGGGCCACTGGCAGATGGATTCAGCGCCGGGGGTGCCGATCATACGCGGCGAAACCAGCCCGCGGATGTACTCGGCGTACTGGATGAAGAACGGCTGGTCCATTCCCAGCGCGACGCGCGCCTCGGCGACGCGTTCGGGCGTGCATTCCTGGCCGCAGGCAGCCGACGCAGGATCGGCCGGACCCAGCTGGAAGAGTGTGAAGGTGATGAAGCTGACGGCTACGAGTAGCAGGACCAGGGAACCTGTCCGGCGAAGTATGAATCTGATCATGGTCGTTGCGGGCCGCCCGCCTGAATCCGGGCGGCCCGCGTCTCCTTCTGTGAGGACCGGTTAGTGCTCGACGCCGACGATCGACAGGTCGATGCCGCCGAAGAAGTAGCCCACCTGGGCGTTGCGGATATTGGAGCCGACGATGCTGTTCGTGTGGCTGCGCACGAGCGGAATGATCGGGTAGGTCTTCAGGGCCTTTCCGAATTCCTCGGCCCACTTCGTGCCCAGCTCCTCGGAGGTCCCGGCGGTGTCCCGCAGCTCAAACATGGCCTTGGAGACCTGCGGGTCGAAGTACCGGGAGGTGTTGGAGAACCCGTAGCTGGTGCCGTCATTGTTCGGGCCCAGCAGGGGGTCCGCCGAGGTCCGGATCGACGCAGCATCCGCGCCCCCGCACCACCCCGAACGTCCCATGTCCGGGAGCTGCTCGCTTGCCATAACGGAGTAGTAGTTCGGGGCCGGAATCGGCACCAGCTGGACGTCGATGCCCAGGGCCTTGAGGTTTTCCTGGACCACGGTGCCCGTGTTCTTGTAGGCGTCCCGGTTGTTGGCGTAGCCATAGGTGAGGGACTTGGGGTAGGTCTTTCCTTCGAGGAGCTTCTTGGCTTCCTCCAGCTTGGGTTTTCCGGTGGGATCGATCTCCAGGTCCTGGGCTACATATCCGCGCATCTTGTCGTTGAGCGGTGTCTGGGTGAGCTCGCCGAAACGGCGTCCTCCGTACTGGACCAGGATCGACTGGCGGTCCACGGCAAGGGCAATAGCCTTGCGGACGTCCGGGTCCTGGATCTTCTGGGTGTTTAGGCTCAGCACGTCGTTGCAGCCCAGCAGTCCTGAGGCCACCCGGTCCTTGACCTGGGCATCGGCCAGCTTGGCCGAATCCGACGTTTGGAGGGCGCCGTTCGAGTCCAGGGTGATGGCGGAGGGGTCGGAGTTGGCCAGCAGCTGCTGGCTGATGGTGGCCTGGGATGTGGACAGGGAAAAGCTGAAGGTGTCCGGGAGTGCAGTGCGGTTGGGATCCGTCGCAGGATCCCAATGTGGATTGCGGACGAGCTTGAGCGACTTCCCGCGGTTGTACGATTCCACCATGTAGGGGCCGGAGGAGACCGGGTGGTTCGTGTAGTCGAGTTTTGTGTCCTTGTCCCGGGGCACGGGAGCGGTGTTGGATCGTGAGGCCAGCGCGGGGAACTCCGCGAAGGGCTTCTTGAGATGGAACACGACGGTGCGCTCATCAGGAGTCTCGACGGCATGGAGCACCGAGGCAGGATCCTTATAGGGCCCTTTGTAGCCGGCCGCGTCGAGCGCGGAATTCATCTCCTGGGGTGCCTGGGTGTAGACGTCCTGCGCGAAGGTGCGCTCGATCCCGTATCTAACGTCGGTCGAAGTGATCGGCCGGCCGTCTTCGAACTTGACGCCATCACGGAGCGTGAACGTCCAGGTCAGGCCGTCGGCGGAGGCCGTCCCCGTGTCCGTGGCGAGGTCCGGGACGATGGTGGGCGGCTGGCCCGCCGTTTCTTTGGCCATGGTGAGCGTTCGGTAATACAACTGCCCGACGTTGGCCGTCTGGACGTAGTTGCTGTTTCCAGGGTCAAGGGTCTGGAAGTCGGAGGACATCAGGACGTTGATATTGCCGCCCTTGGTCGTGAAGCCCGGCTTGACCACCACCGCGGCCAGCTCCGTTGCTGAACCGCTGGTCTTCGTCGAGCCCGGCTGGCCTTGGGCCGCTCCGCAGCCAGTAGCGGCTACGGAGATCAGCACAGCGAGTGCCAGCACTCTGGATGGGTATTTCATGTTTCTCCTCATTCGGGGGTTGGTGACGGGTGCTAGTGGCGTGAGGCCTTGGGGTCCAAAGCATCACGGACGGCGTCGCCGAGCAGGTTGAACGCCAGGACGGTGACGAGGAGCATCGCTCCCGGGACGGCCAGAAACCATGGATCACTGAGGTACCAGTTGCCGGACTGGGCGGCGTTGAGCATCTGGCCCCAGGACGGAGTCGGATCCTTGACACCAACGCCGAGGAAGGACAGTGCCGCTTCCGCGGAGATGTTGGTGGGGATGAGCATTGTGGCGTACACCAGCACGACCCCCATCACGTTGGGGATGATCTGCCGAAACAGCACGCTGAGGTGGGAGGCGCCGAACGAGCGGGCTGCCTCAACAAATTCACGCTCCCTCAGGCTGAGGACCTGGCCTCGGACAATCCGGGCAAGATATGCCCAGCCGAAAAACCCCAGGATGATGACCAGCGAGGCCATGGGCAGGAAGCTTCCCTGGCCCAAGGGCGTGCCGCGCAACCTGGACTGAAGGATCGGCGTCAGTGAAAGCACCAGCAATAGGTGCGGGAAAGCCAGGAAGAGATCCGTGATCCGGCTGATGATCGCGTCCGTCTTTCCCCCGAAATAGCCCGCCGCCGCCCCGAGCACTGTTCCAAGTACAACGGAAACCGCCGTTGATAGAAGGGCGATAGTGAGGGAGACCTGGCCGCCGAAGGCGAGACGCGCGAACAGGTCCCTCCCGAGACCAGGCTCCACCCCCAGCCAGTGCTGCCCTGAGGGATACATGTAGCCAGGAAGCGGCAGCCCAGGAGTTTCGTAGTCATCAAGCACGTCCGGGCTGGTATTGGACGTAAACGGATCATTCCCGGACCAGGCGCTAAGGACAGGCGCGAGCACCGCAAAGAGAACGATGGCGACCACAATACAGAGGCTCAACAGGGCGATCTTGCTCCTGCGGATCCTGAGCCACGCCGTGGCCAGCAACGACCGTGCCTGGGCTGGAACGGCAGCGACGGCGGGTTGGCCGCCGGGGGACAGGGGGCCGCTGGCGCCGGCGCTGTCGCCAGGCAACGTCCTCGCAGCATCTGGTGTGGCACCGGACTGAAGCTGGGTCATTGGGAACGCTCGATTCAGGTCCGCGGAGCAGGCTCCATTGTTTTGTATACCAAACATAGATTAGAGCACCATTTGTGCGATGTAAATCACCTTTAGATATTATTTGGAATACCAGCCTTGATGCGGCCCATACTCCGCGGCACACCGGCATACGTGTCCATTCCCGGGGCAAGCCAAACCAGAACCGGCAGGATGGAAGCCGGTGGGTGTGCCCGGAGCCGGCAGTCGGGCACGTGTATGCTCAGGTGGAACGCTGAGCGGCACGGTCCGCAGGGCCAGAGGGTGAGTGATGAACGGCGGGGTGAATGTGATTGAACCGAAAGGGGATGCGCTGAACGGGCGGGACGACGAGGTCCGGGCCGAACACGTGTATCAGCTTGTCCTTGAGGGGATTGTGACAGGCAAATACGAGCAGGGGACGCGGCTGCGCGAACGGGAACTCTCAGAACTTCACAGCGTGTCAAGGATCCCCGTCCGGGAGGCCATCCAGCGCCTGGAACAGGACGGCTTCGTCGAAACATCACCTCGCAGGGGTGCGGCGGTGCGGCGGCTGACGCTCACCGACGTCAACGAACTCTTCGACGTCCGCCTCTGCCTCGAAACTTTTGCCGCGCGTGCTGCAGCGGTCCGGGTTGCCGAAGGTCAAGACGGTGCAAGATTGCAGGAACTCGTGGACGAAACACGACGCGCTATCGACGACGGTCCTGAGGCGAATGTTGCAGGTCTCAGCGCGGAATTCCATGCCGAAATTGTGCGGCTCTCCGGCAACCGACTACTTGTCGATTCTGTGAAGCCCCTTTTTGGCCGGATGCGCTGGATCTTTGGCCTCGCCCACAACCGCAGCAATGAGCTTCAGCGTGACGAGCACGTGGAGCTCTGCAATGCCATCCTGCAGGGCCGCCCGGACTTGGCTTATTCCCTTGCGTACTCCCATATCGAGTTAGGCCGCGAACCAGTACTTGCCGGGCTCGCCCATACGCTCGCGCCGTAGCTGCCGGTGTAATCGACCCGGCAGCACCTTCGTGCCGGACCGGGAGGATCTGCCGGGCGCGGTGTCCGCGGCCGCTGATCGGCAGCAGACCACGCAGTTCGTGCGGCCTGATCACTTGTCGCGCGGACACCCCGACGCTCCTGGGGCATCGGGAACGGCAAATGCGGAGCGCACAAGGCACGGTGGCTCCCTCAGGTTGAGCAGTAGGCCTGAGTTCTTCAGGAGATCTGCGTCGCGCATAGCGGCTTGTGGCACCGAACAGAGGAGGGCATCAGTGCACGGATGGGCGGGGGAGCCGAGCCCAGCATCAGCGTCGCCCGCTTCCACAATTCGCCCGGCATACATAACAGCCAGGCGGTCGGCAGCTCGAGGATCTGGGCTTGCACGGTAACGTCCAGTGCTGTCGTCGGTTCGTCCGCGATCAACAAGGGCGGCTCGAGGGCAATGGCCATCGCGATGAGGATCCGCTGATGGATACCCCCGGAAAACTGATGCGGCCCGTCAGCCGGCCGGGCCCAGTAGATCCGGCCGGGATCGGAGGCACCGACGGGGGAGTGTTAAAAGCCGGGAGTCGAGCCGTCATTCAACGCAGGCGGCCGGGGGTTGTCCTAAAAGGTATCTATCCCCGGGACGGGTCGCCGGGTCCAATGGTGGGCGGTTCCGGGTCCCAATCCGGATTGTAGTCCGGGTGGTCCCGGTGGGCACCTGCGAGCAGAACGAGCATGGTTCGCCTGGCGATGGCGATGGTGTCGGTTGCTTCATCGGGGTCGGTGATCCCTTCCGCGGCGGCTGATTCCTTCCAGCTCGCAATGAGGGCTCGCTGCTGGGCGCATTCTTCCAGCATGCGTTCCTGTACGGTGGCGTTTTCTTCGCTGCCATCAGCGGGATTCGTGGATGAGCCGAGTGTGAAGGCCCCGGCTCGGAGCGCCGACTCCTGCTCCGAGGTCCGGTCTTCCAGGAACTGGACAATATCCATGTCATTCATTATTTCAGCTCTCGTGCCGCGCATATCGTTTCGGGACAGGACCGTTCGGCCTTGCAGCGTTAGTGGGCCAAGGCGAACTTATGGGGCGGGATCGGTTAAAGCAAGGGCCCGTCCCCGGGAGGGTTTGAGTGCCAGAGGCGGCCGCACTGCCGAAGCGGCATCGATGTTGACCAGCGCCTCGGTAGGCTGGTGTTATCTGCCACACACTTTTGGCCAACGGGGATCACATGGCATATCCGATAATTGCTACGAAGCTGTTCGTTCCGAAGCTGAGACGTGCCCTGGTACCTCGCCCCAGGCTCAGCGAACGCTTGCGTGGCGGAGCTGAGCCGCGGCTTACGCTGATATCCGCTCCGGCTGGCTTCGGCAAGACTACGCTGCTCGCAGAGTGGCTGGCTGAAACGCCCGGTGAAGCCCGCTGTGTTGCCTGGCTCGCGCTCGACCCTGCGGACAACGAGCCTGCGTCGTTCTGGACCTACGTAGTGAATGCCCTCCAAATGGCGGTGCCGGGCATCGGTCCGGTTGCGCTTGAGCTCATCGCGTCCAGACCAATGCCCACCGAGCTTATTCTTGCGACGATGCTGAACGATCTGGCCGCGGCTGCCGCTGATGTTTGGCTTGTGCTCGATGACTACCATGTGGTCGACAGTGGCGATATCAGCGCGGGAATGGTTTTCCTGCTTGAGCACCTTCCGCCTCGCGTGCACGTGGTGATCAGCACGCGGGCCGACCCGGATCTGCCACTGTCCCGGTGGCGGGTGCGCGGCGAGCTGATCGAGATCCGTGCCGCGGATCTGCGCTTCACCTCGGAGGAGGCCGCCGCCTATCTCAAAGAAGTGGCGGGACTGGACCTGGCCGCGGACGACGTGGCGACGCTGGAAGAACGGACCGAGGGGTGGATTGCCGCGCTTCAGCTCGCCGCGCTCTCGCTCCAACGGCACGACGACGTCGCCGGCTTCATCGCCCGCTTCGCCGGGAACGACCGCTATGTGCTCGACTACCTCGTCGAGGAGGTGCTGCGGCATCAACCTGATGCGGTTCGTCGGTTCTTGCTGGACTCGGCTGTTCTCAACAGGCTCACCGGTCCGCTCTGTGATGCGCTTACCGGGCGCGGCGACGGGAGCCAAATGCTCACGGCCTTGGAGCGGGCGAACCTGTTCCTCGTCCCGCTGGATGATCGGCGTGAGTGGTACCGCTACCACAACCTGTTCGCCGACGTGCTGCGGGCCCGCCTCCTCAGCGAGCACCCCGAACGGATTCCGTTACTGCACCAGCGCGCCAGCCGGTGGTATGAATCCCATGACCAGAGTGAGGACGCCGTCAGGCATGCCTTGGCCGCCTTCGACTTCGACCGTGCCGTGCACCTGATGGAGTTGGCGGTGCCGGTACTGCGGCGCAACCGCCAGGATGCCGTATTGCATAGTTGGCTGAGCGTCCTTCCCGAGGATGCCATTCGCCGCAGTCCGGTCCTGAGTGTCTTCTTTGCCGGGATGCTGATGGCCTCCGGGGACCTTGACGGGGTGGAGTCCTGGCTCGATGACGCGGGTAGCGCACTCGCTGCGGAAGTGAAACTCGGCGTGCCGGAATCAGCGTCACGCGGTGGAACGACGCCGTCCTGGGCCGGCATAGAGGAGGTCCAGACACTGCCGTCGACAATTGCTGTTTATCGGGCTTCCCTCGCACAGGCACGGGGTGATATGGCGGCCACCTCGTCTTATGCCCGGCAGGCACTTGAGCTTGCCGGCCCGGATGACCATCTCGCGCGCGGCGGGGCCGCCGGGTTCCTGGGGCTCGCAGCCTGGGCTGCCGGCGACGTGCGGAGAGCGGCGCGGACGTTCTCCGAGGCTGTGGCGAGCCTGCGAGCAGGCGGAAACCTGGTCGACGAGCTCAGCGGCACGGTGGTGCTCGCGGACCTGTGGCTCGCGACGGGGCGTCCCGGCGAGGCACGCCGGCTGTATCAGAAGTCGCTGAAGCGGGCCCGGGCGCGCGGTGGATCCATGGCCCGGGCGAGCAGTGACCTGCATGTCGGGCTGGGCGAAATTGATCGCCAGGCCGGAGACCTCGGCAACGCCAAGCAGCACCTTGAGCTGGCCGCGGCGTTTGTTCACCGCGGACCGATGACGGAAAGCCGTTACCGGTGGTTCGTGGCGTCGGGACTGGTGGCCCGCGATGAAGGAAACCACGATCGCGCCATCGATTTTCTTGACCAGGCGGAGGAGCTCTACCGGCCCGGGTTCTTCCCGGATGTGCGCCCGATAGCCGCCATCAAGGCGCGCGTTTGGATAGCCCAGGGCGCCTTGTCGGAGGCTGCTGGCTGGGCACGTGAACGGGGGCTTTCCGTCACGGACGAGGTCAGCTATCTCAGGGAATACAATCACCTGACGCTGGTGCGGCTGTTGATTGCCCAGGAGCGGGCCGACCCGGAAGGCGGCGCCGTCCGGGGCGTCCACCGCCTGTTGGCGGAGTTGCTGACCCATGCCTCGGCATCCGGGCGCGCGGGCAGCGTGGTGGAGATCCTTATGCTCCAGGGTTTGGTGTACCACGTGCAGGGGCATCGACGACTGGCGCTCGAAGCGCTTCGCTGCGCGTGGGAGGAAGCGTCTGAACCCGATGAGTACGTGCGGCTGTTCCTGGACGAAGGAGCGCCCATGGTGGAGTTGTTGCGTTCGGCAATGCACGACGGCGGCACCGTCGCCCACGCGTCACGGCTGCTCAACCTGGGCAAGGGGTCTGCGGCGCAAACCTCCAGGCCAGGGGAGCGCCCGGCGTCGGCCGTTGACTCCCTCAGCGAGCGGGAGATCCAGGTTCTCAAGCTCCTCGACAGCGCGCTGACCGGACCGGAGATCGCCCGCGAACTGTTCATCTCGCACAACACCTTGCGATCCCACACCAAACACGTCTTCACGAAACTCGGCGTAACCAGCCGCCGAGCAGCGGTTCTTTGTGCCCGCGACCACGGGCTGATCTAGCCGCTACCACGATCATGTTTCATCCTGTCAGTCACATCATGGGGTGACGCCGGGTCACACCATCCGTCCCTACCTTTGAGTTATCCGGCAGCGCCACGCGGCCGGGACTTACGATTAGGGAGCCAGACATGTCCATAACACCCGCCCGCCTCGCCCGCTCAGCCGGCCTGGCCGCCGTCGCAGCAGGCTTGCTGTTCATCGGTGTCCAGATCAGCCACCCTCCCTTGGATGCAGAGTTCGCCACCACCACCGAGTACACGGTCCGACAAAGCCTGAAGGTGCTGATGTCCGGCCTATCGCTGGTCGGCATCACCGGCATGTACCTGCGCCAGGTGAGGCAGGCCGGAGTGATGGGCCTGATCGGGTACCTCGTGTTCGGCGCCGGCTACCTCTTGATGATGAGCGTCGAAGTCATCGGGGCTGTTGTCTTTCCAACGCTTGCCCGAATGGCGCCCGGATACGTCAACGACGTCTTTGCCGTAGTGACGGGCGGCCAGGCCAGCGGCGACATCGGCCTGATGCAGCTCCTGAACCTGGCCTCGGCCGCCACCTTCCTCGGCGGCGGCCTGTTGTTCGGCATCGGACTCTTCCGCGCCGGCATCCTCGCCCGGTGGGCCGCCGTGCTGCTCGCCGCCGGATCCGTGGCAACTCTCGCCATCCCGCTGCTTCCGCAAGTCAACGAACGGCTGTTCGCTATTCCTACCGGTGTAGCCATGATCGGCCTCGGCTACTCGCTGTGGCACGGCTTGCGCGCCCCTGCTGCCCGTCGCCTCAACGGCACGGTCAGCTCACCGCTCCACCAAGCAGGCGCCAAGTGAGCATTCAGGCGGCGGCGCGTCCCCACCGGCCGGCCCGCCAGGTGGGGTGGGTGCCGTTCGCGCTGGTAGCCCTCGTCCTGGTTCCGGCCGCTGCCGGTTGCCTGCGGCTGTTGGAACTGGCCGGCGGCCCGCCGCTTATCCCGGATAACGCCCGGATGACCGCCTCGCCCCTGGCTGTGACAGTGCATATCGTCTGCGCCGTGGGATACGCCGTCGTCGGCGCATTTCAATTCGCCCCCAGGCTCCGGCGTCGCCACCCGGTTTGGCACCGGACGGCTGGACGAGCTTTGTTGGGACTCGGCCTGGCAGTGGCGGCATCTGCACTGTGGATGACGTTGTTCTACCCCCGCCAGCCGGGCACCGGGGAACTCGCTTATGTGTTTCGACTGGCTTTCGGATCCGGCATGGCTGCCAGCATCGTCCTGGGATTCGCGGCAGTCCGCCGAGGCGACATAAGCCTTCACCAGGCATGGATGACGCGGGCCTATGCCTTGGCCCTAGGAGCAGGCACCCAGGTATTCACCCAAGGCATAGGACACGCAGCGTTCGGCACCAGCGTGCTAAGTACCGACCTTATGCTGGGCGCCGGGTGGGCTATCAATCTCACGGTCGCTGAGGTCGTCATCCACCGCTGCAGCAGCCGGACCGGGCCGCCGGCGCCGGAGGCCTGGTCCTAATGGGGCAGCGACGCAGACAAAAGGATCCCGCTGGCTACCAGCTTCGGGTGGATGGGCACCTCGACGAGCGCTGGTCTGCCTGGTTCGGCGACCTTACCCTGACCCACGAAGACGATGGGACGACCAGCCTGCGCGGTTTCGTCCCTGATCAACCGGCGCTGCACGGGCTCCTGGTGAAAGTCCGAAATCTTGGCCTCATCTTGATCTCGGTGGAGGCCATCGACCCATCAGATACACAAGCGCCCACGGCGGAAGTAATCGACGGCGCATGATTTTCCCCATGATTCGGTCTTCTCGGTCGGAATCTTCGAGACGGCGTCGCCGAGTTCGCGCAGCTGGGTGAAGCCGTGGTTCGAATCCGTCGCTCGCTCAGCGGGAGTCGGCGTCGTCCTCGTCCCGCTTCATTTCGATGAGCTGGATGAGGTTGCCGCAGGTGTCATCAAAGACGGCCACCACAGCGGTGCCGATGTCAGTTGGCGGCTGCGTGAACACCACGCCCCTGCTGGTGAGTCTGGAGTGCTCGGCTTCGATGTCGGCGACGGCGAATTGAGCGAGTGGAATGCCGTCCTCGACCAGGGCATCCCGATACGGCTTTACTGCCGGGTGGCTCGACGGTTCGAGAAGCAGCTCCGGACCATCCGGCGATTCGGGGGATACAACGGTGATCCAGAAGTCATCGCCGAGGGGGATGTCGTGGCGCTTCGAGAAACCGAGTACGTCCGTGTAAAAGGCAAGGGCAGCGCGCTGGTCGTCGACGAACAGGCTCGTCAGGGCAATTTTCATTCTTCGATCCTCTTTCTGGCGGTCCATCGTCCGGTAATCTCGGCGATTGGCTCAGGGTTAAAGTAGTGGAACTTGGAACGTCCGCGCCGCTCCGTCACTACGAGGCCTGCCGACTCAAGCACGCCGAGGTGCTGTGAGATCGCCTGGCGCGTGAGGCTGAGGCCATGCCGCACCGTCAGCATGGAACAGATCTCAAACAGGGTTTGACCGTCGCGCACTGACAACTCATCAAGGACTGTGCGCCGTGTCGCATCGTCGAGTGCTCGGAAGACATCAACCATGGCTTCACTATAGGCAAGTCACCGCTTGCTTATCAAGGCTGCGACCGTTCCGCAAACGTCCGCCGGAGTAACTGCTGGTATTCCACCAGGTGGCAGCCACCTCTATCCGCCGACCGGAACGGGCCGCAGTAGTTGCCCGGACTGACGGATGCACGGCAGGCGGGCCAGGGTAGAGAATTCCGGCAGATCCTGCCACTGCCGTTTGGGACACACCGTTGCCAACGCGGCGTTGTTTAGTCGATGATGGCCGTGTGCCCCAACGCCAGCAAAAAGTCTGGAGATCCAATCAGCCGACGGGCCGCCCCTAAGCCGCGGTCAGGCACAACACTCGGCGACAAGGGGACAGACGGAGGGATATTTCGATGAACGCTGATCAAGCGGCGTCCAACGGTGAGACCCGCCTCGCCTACATCCTCGGTGTGCCTCTGGCCGAGAATGCGGTGCGGCAATGGCCTCAAATGGGCGAGGTCGTGCGCACCAAAAAGCTGATCGGCAGCGTCGAGGGCAATTTCGCCGAACTTACGCTCGAGGTTGGAAGACGCCTCTACCTGAAAGATGTTGTGGTGGTGGAGTGGACGTGCAACTACGGCGACGGTCGGCTCTACCGCAACGTGACCATCGGCGAACTTGAGGATGGGAAAGCCGTGCGAGTCACCGACTACTGGGGAGAACCCACTGACACCCCGCAATGGCGAGAGCCGATGACCGGCCGGCTCGACATGCCCGGTGACGGCATCTGGAAAGACGACGAGCACCTCAGCCACCACTGACGCCACCGTTGGCCGCCGCCGGGGGCGTAGGAGTTGCTAGCGAGCACAGCCACCACTAACGGGCGCTTTAGGGGTGTTCGGTCCAGCAGGCCAGGATGGTGGTTGCGATTTGGTATGCAAATGCCGCGGGTGTGACGCTGTTCGGCCCGACGGCTCCGGGCAGGTCTGTGGCGTCCACGGACAGGGTCATGTTGTCCTTCAGGAAAACAACTGACCCCCGGGGTGTCTCGTAGGCCGGGAACCCGAGGTTGGCAAGCCCTTGGATCGGCGCCGCATCCCCGGCTTCACTTTGCAGCGCATCAAAGTACTGGCGAGCCGCTGCAGGATCAGCTGATTCCTTCACGGAGATCACGAAGCTTCCTTCGGCAAGGTGATAGGTACAGGTGAAGAGTTTGTCGGCCCAGCTGCTCACGCTGTGCGGGGCAGCGCTGAGGGCAAGGCTCGAAGAGATATTGTCCTGCGTCTCTTTCCCGCACACCATTTGGGCCGCTTCAGGTGGGCCCTCGGCCGCGGCCGGGGCGTCGGTGCCGGTATCGTGTTGCTCCCCGGTGTGCCCCGCCGCGTGGGTCTCCGACGCCGTCGGCGCCGCGGCGCCGGGAGCGGCGGCTCCGGCGGCAGCGCAGCCGGACAGCAGCAGCGACGCCGCGGCCAGTGCTGCAAGCCAGGAATTTTGGTATTTCATGTCGCGTCCACTTCCTTGTGAATTATCGCTCGCGTCGTTTTGCAACGGAGCCGCCGTGGCAATGTTGCACAGACCGGACGGTCAGGTTTGGAGCGTGGCGTAGACGACGTAGTTGTCGTCGAACAGTCCCGTGGCTGGATCGTATCCATCGCAGGTGATCAGCCGCAGTTCGGCCGCAGTCGTATTGCCGTAGACCTCCAGGGTGGGGAACGCGTCCTTGCCATAAGCTGCGGCCCGGTCAACCGTGAACGTTGCGGTGGAGCCGTCGGTCCGTTGGATGGTGACAGGTGTTCCAGCGGTAAGGCTGCGGAGGTTGGCGAAAACTCCGGGTCCGCCGCCGACCGCGTTGACGTGGCCCAGCAGGACGGCCGGTCCGCGTTCACCGGGGGTGGGTGATCCGTTGTACCAGCCAGCCGGTGCTCCGGGGCCGTCCGGCGGCACCTGAAGAGACTTGTTATCCCGCAGGCCCAGGCCGAGGAGTTCAGTCTGGACGCCGATCGCCGGGATGGAGAGCGAGGCAGGAGTAGATTTCGGCAGCACAGTGGGAAGGGCCTGGGCGGACACCGTGGCCGGTGCCGGGCTGGTGGCCGTCGCCGAAGCCGTGGATGTGTTCGGTGTTGGCGACGCTGACCGTGCCGCACCGGAGGCGCCGGCGGATATTTCTGCGTTGCCTGCCGAGCAGCCGGCAAGGAGCAGAAGTCCAACCGCCGCGGAGGCCAGCAGGCTTCCGCGGCGGCCGAAATTCGTTGTCGTCATAATGACAGTCCGGGCAGCTGTGCTTAAGCCGCTGAACCGGAATGGCGGCGGCGAACCAGATAAACCCCGCCGGCGGCGGCTGCAAGCACAAGGCCACCACCCAGCGCGAGCGTTCCCGCGTCCGTTCCGCTGGTACCCTGTGCGACGCCGGTGTCAGCGCCACCGACCGGCATGGACATTTGACCGACAGCCAGGGTTCCACACAGGGCCGGCGATGTTGCTGCCAGCGGCAGGGTAGGCGCCAGATCGCTCTTCGCCGCCTGGCCGGCAGCGCTCAGCGTGGCCGGGTCGAGACCATGGACAACCACAACCGCGGTTCCGGCTTCCAGGGCAGCCTTAGTTTCCGCGTTCAATTCGAACGTGCGGTCAACGGTGTAGCTGGCGCCCTGACCGGCGACCTTGAGGTCCAGCCCGGCGGCCGGGCTGGTATCGCCGGTGGTGGAGAGCGTGGTGACAATGCCGCCATAGGACGGAGCTCCCTCTGTTGTGCTGACCACACCGTCGCCGTCCATATCCGCACCCGGTGCCGGGCACGCGCCCTTGGCACCGCCGTGGATGTGCTGAACATGCGGGTAAGGCGCGTCCATAAAGGTCTGGGCCAGTCCTGCAACCTTCAGCACAACGTGCGCCTGGTTACCCGTGACGTCGACGGTGACCGTGCCGGACGCGGAGCTGCCGTTGATCTGTCCCAGTGTGGACTGGTATGACCCGTCGGCCGCCATGGCCGGGGCACCGGAAAGGGCGAGCGCTCCCAGAGCAAGGGTGGGTATTGCCATGAATCGCAGTGTCTTCTTCATCGAAGCATTCTCCTCATGCAAGTGTTCGTGATGTCCCACGTTAGGGACAGCAGTAGTTCGGAGCGGATTGGGATCCAGATGTGTTTGGATGTGAGATAAATTACGCCGGCGGGCCCTGGGGGCTCGCGCCCGCTGCTGTGGGGCCGGGCCCGCGCGTTTGCGCGCCCTTGCGCAGCAGGAGATATCCACCAACGGACAGCAGCCCGGCCAGCCCCTCGACGACGGTGGCGAGGACCTTTTCCGGGTACCAGACAGGCTCATACATAGCCGGGATCGGCCCGATCTCCGGCAGCTGAACGTAGCGGTAAATGATTGCCGCGGCGAACGCCGAGAGTGACATCACTGCCGCCCCAATAAAGGCCCGCGAGCCCCCATTGAGCAGGACAAACACCGCCGCCAGCAACGACCCCGCAGCGTGGATTCGGAACAGGGTTCCCTGCCCGACGCCGCCCGGTGCGGCCTCTTGGTAACCGGCGGCAAGCTGGAAGTGGATCACCGCACTGATCGCCAACCCGGCAGCAATCAGGGTGCGCAGGCCCAGCCGCACAACAGCCGACCGGCCTACGCGCTGCCTGGCCGGCGTCATTTCACGACCAGTGTTCCGGCCATCCGGGGATGGTACGTGCAGATGACGGCGTAATCGCCAGCGTCCTTGGGGGCCGTGAAGGTTATAGTTTGCCCGGCCGCCACCTGCGCATTAAACGCCCCACCGTCCTTGGCGGTGACCGTGTGCGGGGCGGTGTCCTCGTTGATCACAGTGATTGTCGCTCCAGGCGCGACGGACGCCGGCATCTCATAGGCGAAGTCCCGGATTTTGATCACGGTTTCCCCGTCCGGTGCGGCCGGTCCGGAGGAAGCCCCGGATGATCCCGGAGTTGTTGCACCCGGCGATGCCTGCGCCGCGGATGAAGTGGAGGCAGGCGGATCCTGGCTCGGTGCCTGCCCGGCAGGGGCGGAGCATCCGGTCAGGCCCGCAAGTCCTGCGGCCGCGACAATGATCCACGCTCGGTTGCCAATTTTCATGAGGTCCCTTTCAACGGTGTGATCGTCCAAGAACGCAGGGCGGCGTTGTCAGCCCAGCCCCACGTATGATATTCGTCACGCCGCACCACAGGGACTGCCCGGTAAGCAGCCCGGTTTACCCGATGCTGACAATCCGCCGCCAGCGGGCAGGCTTCCCCCAGCGAACCCTCGTTGCGTTCGCGCCCGGCGCCGCCGGCATTCGAGCCTACGCGGTGCATAACAACGCTTTCCGACGCCGGAATCATAGACTGCCGTCGCAAGTGTCGTCGGGCATCCTGCCGGGGACAACGTAAAACTCCGCGGCGTCAATTTTCCATCGGCCGTTACCCCGGCCGGACTTCGGCGCAAACCAGCTCCGGCACCAATCAGACCAGCCTGCCCAACGCGGGCCACAAGTGCAAAGGCCCGGCCGGGTTTATGGCTGCGGGTCAGGGCATGAACCTGTATCCGATGCCCGCCTCGGTCAGGAAGTGGCGGGGGTTGCCGGCTTCTTGTTCGAGCTTGCGGCGGAGCTGGGCCATATACACACGCAGGTAGTTGGCTTCCTTGGCATACGCAGGACCCCAGATTTCGGTGAGCAACTGCTGTTGCGTGATGAGCTTCTCGGGGTTCCGGACCAACAGTTCCAGGATGCCCCATTCGGTGGGGGTCAGCCGAACATCCTCCCCGTTGCGGGTGATGCGTTTTTTAGCCAGGTCCACAGTGAAAGCGGGAGTGGATACGATGGGCGTTTCGTCGGCCTGGATGCTGCGGCGTTGGACGGCCCGCAGCCGCGCCAGCAGCTCGTCCAGTCCAAAGGGTTTGGTGACGTAATCGTCGGCTCCGGCATCCAGGGCCCGGACCTTGTCCTCGGAGCCGTGCCGTGCGGACAGGACCAGGATCGGGACGCGGCTCCATTGCCGGAGACGGTTGATGACGGTCGTTCCGTCCATGTCCGGCAGGCCCAGGTCCAGCACGATGACGGCGAAGCTGTGTTGGGCGGCGGCCCTAAGTGCGGAATCGCCGTCGGGGGCCGTCACAACGTTGTATCCGTGCGCATGCAGGGTGATCTTGAGGGCTTTGAGAATGTGGGGATCGTCGTCGACCACAAGCACGTCGTTCACTGCGTGGCCTCCGTCGCGGACGCGGGTTGGGTGTTCAGCGGCCGCGGGAGGGCTGGCTGCGCCTGACGCCGTGTTTGGCCACCAGTTTGGGCCCCAGTCTGGTGGAATGCCGCCCCGGGAGAGAGGGGCAGCCGGATCACCATCGTCAGTCCGCCAGCTGGTGTCCCTTCCGCGGTCAGGGTTCCGCCCATCGCCTCGGTGAAGCCTTTGGCAACAGCCAGTCCCAGACCCACGCCAGTTGCCTGCGGGACGTCATCGAGGCGTTGGAACGGCTGGAACATCCGTACGACGCTTTCCGCCGGCACGCCCTGGCCGTGGTCGATGATGCGCAGTTCCCCCGCAGGCTGGCCACCCAGCGTTGCGTGGCTGAGCCCGCCTGCTGCTCCTACAATCACAACGTCGGAGTCCGGTGCGTACTTGACGGCGTTCTCCACGATATTTGCGATGACGCGTTCCAGCATTCCGGCGTCAGCCTCGACTTCGGGCATATTGCCGGGCAGCTCGATCCGCACCCGGCCGGCCGGGATTCCCTGCAGAGCGGCAGGCATCACGTCGTACCAGCGCGCTGGCCTGATGAGCGGATTGACGGAATCGGAGGTGATCCGGGACATGTCCAGCAGGTTGCCCACCAGCGCATCCAGCCGGTCAGAGCATTCGTCTATGGTCGCGAGCAGCTCTTGTTCCTCCTCGTCGGTGTAGTGGACGTCCGGCTGCCTGAGGCCGCCGACGGCCAGTTTGATGCCCGCCAGCGGTGTCCGAAGGTCGTGGGAGACCGCACGGAGAATGGCGGTCCGCATCGTGTTGCCCTCGGCAAGCCGCACGACGTCCCGGCGGCTGGCCGCCAGCTGCTGGCGCTCCAGCTGCGCGGCCAGGTGCACGCCGAACGCACCGAGCAACCGTCTGTCACTGGCGGGCAGTGTCCGTCCGGAGAGGACGAGGCGGGTTGTGGAGTCGATCTCTTCGATGTTTTCCGCACCGTCAAGGCCGGCGGAAGGGACTGTGCCGGCCTGTGCCACGAGCCGCCAGCCGGCCTTCCCTGCCCCTCCAGTGCCGGGGTTTCCGGCGGAACTGTAGAGGACCGCGCCACTGACCTGGAACACGTCCAGGGCCTGATCGAGGAGTCCCTTTAGGGTGTCCTCGGCACGGCCGGCGCTGCGGGTGAGGTCCCCCAGCGTGGCTGCCTCCGCCCGTGCGCGCGAGGCTTCCTTGGACCGGCGGGCGGAGAGGTCGACGACGACGGCAACGGCCGCGGAGACGCCCACAAAGACCAACAGGGCGAGAAGATTCTGCGGGTCGCTGATGGTCAGGTTGCCCAGTGGGGGTGTGGAGAAATAGTTGACCAGGAGGCTGCTCCAGAGGGCGGCCAGGACGGCGGGCCAGAGTCCGCCGACCAGCGCGACGGCGACGGACCCGGCGAGCTGGATGAGTGCTGCGGTGGCAACATTCCGGTCCGGGTTCAGCGAGAGCAGCATCTGCAGCAGTACAGGAAGTACGACGGACAGGACAAAACCCGCGGCGACACGGATCCGCCCGAGGTCCCGTTGCCGCCGCGGACCGGCGCCGCGGCCGCCGAGGGGGTGGGAGACCATGTGGACGTCGATGTCACCGGAGTCGCGCACGACCCTGGTCCCGGTGCCGCCGCCGAGCAGGCTTCCCAGGAGGCCCGCGAGCCGCTTGTGGCGTGAGATGCCGACGACAATCTGGGTGGCGTTGACGCTGCGGGCGAAGTCCAGCAGCGCGTCAGCCGGATCCTCGCCGGTCACGACGTGGTAGCTGCCGCCCAGGTCCAGGATCAAACGACGCTGGGCTTCGAGAGCTTGGGGTGATTCGCCCGCCACGCCGTCAGCCGCCCGGACGTGCACGGCCAGCAGGTCCCCGCCATTGACGCGGTTCAGGATCCGGGCCCCGCGGCGGATCAGGATCTCCCCTTCGGGGCCGCCGGTCAGGCCCACAACAATCCGCTCCCGGGCGGGCCAGGTAGCCTCGATGCCCTGTTCAGCGCGGTACCTGGCCAGGCCTTCATCCACCCGGTCAGCCAGCCAGAGAAGTGCCAGTTCCCGCAGGGCGGTGAGGTTGCCCAGCCGGAAGTAGTTCGTCAGGGCCGCGTCAATCTTGTCGCCGCTGTAGATTTTGCCATCGCCCAGCCGCTGGCGCAGCAGCTCAGGGGAAATGTCAACCAAGTGGATCTGGTCTGCCCGGCGGACGATGTCGTCCGGCACGGTCTCGGCCTGGCGGACGTTGGTGATGGCGCTGACGACGTCGCCCAGGGATGCCAGATGCTGGATGTTGACCGTGGACAAAACGTTGATGCCGGCATCGAGGAGTTCGTCGATGTCCTCCCACCTTTTGGCATGGCGGCTGCCGGGAATGTTGGAGTGGGCATATTCGTCCACTACCGAGGTGCCGGGAGCCCGTGCAAGAACGGCGTCCAGGTCCATTTCCACAAACTCCGTCCCGCGGTATGCCAGGTGCTTGGACGGCACAACTTCCAGCCCCTCTAGCAGGGCACTGGTGTCGCTGCGCCCATGGTCCAGGGCCCAGGCGACCACAACGTCCTCGCCGCGCCGGCTTAAGCGGTGCGCTTCCTCAAGCATCGCGTAGGTTTTACCGACCCCGGGCGCGGCTCCCAGGAAGATCCGCAGCGTGCCACGGGCCATGGACTTATCCTTTCGCTCGGACTCTCAGGTGGACTCTCACTTGGACTGTACCGTGGCAGCGAGATCAATGTTGAGGGCAGTCACGTTCACGGAAGGCTGGCCCAGGAAGGCCTCCAAGCCGCCGCTGGTGTGCTTGTTGACCAGGGACATCACCGCATCGGCGCTCAGGTGCTGCGCCCTGGCAACGCGGGGAACCTGCAGCCGGGCGTAGGCGGGGGAGATATCCGGGTCCAGACCCGAGCCGCTGGCAGTTACCGCGTCTGCCGGCACCCGTTCCGCGTCGACGCCTTCGGCGCCAGCAACAGCTGACCGGTTGGCGGTGACGGCGTCCAAGAGCTTGGGATCATTGGGACCGAGGTTGCTGGCCGATGACGACGCCGGGTCCCATTTCACCGCGGAAGACCGGGCATGGAACCACCGCGGATCCTGGACGCCGGCGTCGTCGGCGGGGGCCTGGACGATCAAGGCAGACGCTGCCGGGGCTCCCGCCCTGTCTTTGATGATGGACCCGTTGGCCTGGTACGGGGCGATCAGCTGCCCGACGCCAAAGACGGCCAGCGGGTAGGCGGCGCCAAGGACGAGGGCGGCGAGGAGCAGGAACCGCAGCGCAGTTCCGGCCTGGCGCAGATAGCCGGTAAGAGTGTTCATAATGGTCTTCCTAGCCGATGCCGGGGATGAGGGAAATGATCAGGTCGATGATCTTGATGCCGACGAAGGGGGCGATGAGTCCACCGAGCCCGTAGATCAGCAGGTTCCGGGCCAGCGCCTGATTGGCCGAGACGGCGCGGTATTTCACACCCCGGAGCGCGAGCGGCACCAAGGCGACGATGACCAGGGCGTTGAAGATCACCGCGGAGAGGATGGCCGAGGAGGGGGTTGCCAGGCCCATGATGTTCAGCAGCCCGAGCCCCGGGAAGGCCGCGGTGAAGAGGGCGGGCACAATCGCGAAGTACTTGGCGACGTCGTTGGCGACCGAGAACGTGGTCAGCGCCCCGCGGGTGATCAGCAGTTGCTTGCCGATGCCGACGATATTGATGAGTTTGGTGGGATCGGAGTCGAGGTCCACCATGTTGGCAGCGTCCTTGGCGGCGGGGGTGCCGGAGTTCATGGCGACGCCGACGTCCGCCGCGGCCAGGGCAGGGGCGTCGTTGGTGCCGTCCCCGGTCATGGCCACGAGCCGGCCGGCTGCCTGCTCCTTTTTGATGACCGCGAGTTTGTCCTCGGGGGTTGCTTCGGCCAGGAAATCATCGACGCCGGCCTCGGCGGCGATCGCCCGGGCGGTAACGGGGTTGTCCCCGGTGATCATCACGGTGCGGATGCCCATTTTCCGCAGTTCGTCGAATCGGGCGTGCATTCCGGGTTTGACGACGTCGGCGAGGTGAACGGTCCCCAAAATTTCCGCGCTGCCGTCCTGGCTCACCTGGGCGACCAGCAGGGGAGTGCCGCCCCCGGCGGAGATGTCGTTGACGCGGTCCGTGACCTCCGCCGGGGTGTGGCCGCCGTAACCGGCAACGAACGCGGACACGGCAGAGGTGGCGCCCTTTCGGATCTGCCGGCCGTCAAGGTCCAGCCCGCTCATACGCGTGCTGGCGCTGAAAGGGACCACAGTGAAATCACCGGAACTGCGCTGCAGCGTTGCCAGATCCTGCCCGGCAGCACCGTCCCCGGCGGCGAGATCCACGATGGACCGTCCTTCCGGGGTTTCGTCGGCCAGGCTGCAGACCCGGGCCGCTTCCACAAGCCGGGCCGGCTCAACACCATGGGCGGGGAAGAAATTCACGGCCCGGCGGTTGCCGTAGGTGATGGTTCCGGTCTTGTCGAGCAGGAGGGTGGTGATATCTCCGGCGGTCTCCACGGCGCGGCCGGAGGTCGCCAGCACGTTGTGCTGGACCAGCCGGTCCATCCCGGCGATGCCGATCGCCGGGACCAGGGCCCCGATAGTGGTCGGGATCAGGCAGACCAGCAGCGCAACCAGCACAATCGGCGACGGCGTTGCGCCGGCGAGGGCGGCGAACGGCGCCAGTGACATGGTCACGGCCAGGAAGACGATGGTCAGTGATACCAGCAGCACGTGGAGAGCAATCTCGTTGGGCGTTTTCTGCCGCACGGCGCCCTCGACGAGCTTGATCATCCGGTCGACAAACGTCGCGCCGGGCTCGGCGGTGATGCGGATGACGATCCGGTCCGAGAGGACCTTTGTACCGCCGGTGACGGAACACCGGTCGCCGCCGGATTCGCGGATCACCGGCGCCGATTCGCCGGTGATCGTCGATTCGTCGACGCTGGCCAGGCCCTCGATGATTTCGCCGTCCGAGGGGATGACGTCTCCCGCTTCGCAAATGACGACGTCGTTGAGCCGAAGCTCGGTGCCGGGGACCTCTTTGATGGCTCCGTCGGGCTGCCGGAGCCGGGCCAAGATTCCCTGGCGGCTGGCGCGGAGGCTGTCGGCCTGGGCCTTGCCGCGGCCCTCCGCGATGGATTCGGACAGTGTGCCGAACAGTGCGGTGAGCCATAGCCAGGCGGTGACCGCAATGCCGAAGGCCGACGGCCGGTAGAAGGAGAGCGCAGTACACAAGGCGGCGCCCACCAGCACTGTGAACATGACCGGGGAATGGATCATCTGCCCGGGCGCGAGTTTCCGGACTGCGAGAGGCAGGGCGGCCATAACGCTTGCGAACGTCAGTTTTGCCGGGGTTTTTGTGTGGTGTTTGTGTTCGCCGGGGGTGCCGAGGGGGTTGCCGTCGGCGTAGGTTCGGGTGGCGGTGTCCGCGGCGGGTGCCGAGCTGGACCGGGTCATTTGAGGAGTCCTTCTGCGAGGGGCCCGAGGGCAAGGGCAGGGAAGTAGCTCACGGCGGTCATAATTACTGTCACGCCGAGCAGCAGGGCGCCGAACAGCAAGCCGTGGGTGGGGACGGTACCGGCGGAGGCGGGAACCTTGCCTTGCCGGGCCAGGGAGCCGGCCAGGGCGAGCACCAGGATAATCGGCAGGAAGCGGCCAAACAGCATTGCCAGGCCCATCATGACCGAGAGGTACGGCCCTGATGTGGTGATGCCGCCGAAAGCGGACCCGTTGTTGTTGGCCCCGGATGTGAAGGCGTAGAGCACCTCACTGAACTGATGGGGACCGGTCGACGGGGCGTTGGCAACTGCATCCGGCAGCAGGACGGTGATACCGGACAGGGCCAGCACCAGCGTGGGAGTGATCAGGATGTACATGGCTGCGAGCTTCATTTCCGTTGGGCCGATCCTCTTGCCCAGGTACTCCGGGGTCCGCCCCACCATCAGGCCGGCGATGAAGACGGCGATGATCGACAGAATAAGCAGGCCGTAAAGCCCCGAGCCGGTTCCGCCGGGGGCTACTTCGCCGAGCATCATGTTGACCATGGCTACTGCGCCGGCCAGCGGCGGCAGGGAGTCATGGGCGACGTTGACCGCGCCGGTGGAGGTCAGCGTGGTGGCCGCGGCGAAGATCGCGCTCGGCGCGGGACCAAAGCGTTGTTCAAATCCTTCGCCCAGCCCGCCGGCCGCAGCGGTCGCAGCGCCCTGGCCCGAAGCCACGGCCCATCCCATCAGGGTGGTGGAAGCAAGCCACAGGGAGCCCATTACCGCAGCCACGGTGTAGCCCTGCTTCTGGTCGCCGACCATCCGGCCGAAGGCGTATGGCAGGGCCGAAGGGATGAGCAGGATCAGGAACACCTCGAAGAAGCTGATGACGGCGTTCGGGTTCTCGAACGGGTGGGCGGAGTTGGCATTGAAGTAGCCGCCGCCGTTGGTCCCGAGGACCTTGATGGCTTCCTGGGACGCCACCGGGCCGCCGGGAATGGTCTGGCCGACTCCGGTGAACTGGTTCGTGACGTCGGTCGGCCAGAAGTTCTGCACCACGCCGCCGAGGACCATCACCACTGCCGCGATGAACGCGATCGGCAGCAGGATCCGGAACGACGTCCGGGACAGATCCACCCAGAAGTTGCCCAGCCGTTGCGTCCTCGTTCGGGCGATGCCGCGGATGAGGGCGACGGCGACGACGATGCCGACCGCTGCGGAGAGGAAGTTCTGGACCGCAAGCAGGGCCATCTGAACGAAAATGCCCACGGTGGCCTCCGGCACATACGTTTGCCAGTTCGTGTTGGTCACAAAGGAAACGGCGGTGTTTATGGCTATCCACGGGTCCACGCCGGGCAGGGAGCCGCTGCCAGGCAGGACGCCCTGGAGGCGTTGGAGGCCGTACACGGCCAGGATGGATACAGCAGAAAACGCCAGAACGCTGCGCAGGTAGACGGACCAGGTCTGCTCAGTACCCGCGTCGATTCCGGCAAGCCGGTAGAAGAGGCGCTCGGGACGGCTGGATTTTGTGCCCTCGAACACCCGGGCCAGATAGATACCAAAGGGCTTGTGCAGGGCCGCCAGCACCAGCAGGAGTCCGGCCACCTGGACGATGAAAGACGCAGCATTAAAAGTCATAGTCTGCTCACCACTTTTCCGGGTGGATCAGGACGGCCAGCAGGTAGCCGAAGAGGCACAGTCCGGCAATCAGCAGGACCAGCCACATGACCGCGTCGGCGCTCATTGGCCGCCCTCCGGCCGTTCGTCGGCGGTGCCGACCATCCCGGCCACAACATGGCCTATCCACATAACGAATCCCATTGACACCATGAGGATTCCGATAACAGCCAGGTCGGCCATCGCAGGTTCCTTTCATCCATTCCCCGTTTGCGGGGCTAGTGAAAGTCAACTCCCAGCGACGGCCGAATATCCGGTTCCTGATGGTTTCTTAACGCCCGGAGGATGAATCTTGACGCTGTCTTAACGCGCACGGAGGATTCGGGTCCGTGCTGCTTTAAGTGCTGCGCACGACGTCAGGCGTCCGGCCATCAGCCGACGTGGACCCAGGGCCGTTTGGTGACATCGGGTTCGGCCTCCCGGAGCACCTCACGGGTCACCGGGGCGATCTCGCCCTCACCGAACGCGAGGAAGCGCAGCAGGTTGGTGACCGGGTTTCCCTCGGTCCAGCGGAAGTAGATATGCGGCATCAACCCGGTCACGTCCCGGATGTGGAGCAACACTGAGGCGATGGTGTTCGGCACAACGGGTCCGTGGACTTCCAGGACCCTGTACCCGTGCCGGGTCACCCCTCGCACCTCCAATGCCGTTTCAAAGTCAGAGGAATCGTCGACGACCACTTCCAGGAACAACGCCTGGTAGTCCACCGGCAGATGGCTGACCTGGATCGCCGATGTCAGCTTGTCCCGGTAGGCCGTGGCGCTCAGGCGCAGCGGCTCGTGCGCGATGATGGCAATGGGCCCGTCCAAATCGTCAGACATAAATTCCAGTGCCTGCCGGTCCAGATGGACCTGGGTGGCGTGAAGTTCGAAGGCCCTCCGGACGCGTGAGAGCAACGAGATCACGATGATGCCCACAATAAAGATCGCTGCAATCCGGATGCCTTCGGGGCGCTCAATGATGTTGGCCACCGTTGTGTAGATGAACACCGCTGCTATAACGCCAAAACCCAGAGTCCGCTTGCGTTGCCTCGCGCGCCGGGCTGAGAGCGCCACGGCAACCGCTGCCGAGGTCATCAGCACCAGGACGCCGGTGGCGTAGGCACCGCCCTGCGCGTCGACGTCGGCATTAAACAGCCATGTGATCAGGAATCCGACCAATGTGAACACCAGGACCAACGGACGCACGGCACGCGCCCACCCCGGGGCCATCCCGTAGCGGGGAAGGTACCGCGGGACGAGGTTGAGCAGCCCGGCCATCGCGGACGCGCCGGCGAACCAGAGAATGGCGATCGTGCTCACGTCGTAGACAGTGCCGAACCCTGCCCCCAGGTATTCGTGGGCCAGGAAAGCCAGGGCGCGGCCGTTGGCCTGGCCGCCCGGTTGGAACTCCTGCTCCGGGATCAGGATCACAGTCGTGAAGCTGGTGGTGATCAGGAAGCTGCTCATAATGACGGCGGCGGTTGTCAGCAGCCGCCGGGCACCTTCGATCCTGCCGGCCGGATTCTCCTCGGTGTCACCCGGCTTTCCCTGGATTTGCGGCATCACGGCCACTCCGGTCTCGAAGCCGGACAGGCCCAGTGCGAGTTTGGGGAAGACCAGCAGGGCGATGCCGACCACCATAAACGGGTTGCCATGGGAGGTTGTCAGGGCGGTCCACCAGTCCCCGACGGCAACGGGGTGGGCCAGCACTTCAAGGACTGTGGTGATGACCACCACGACGTTGAGGCTGAGGTAAATGCCGACCAGGACGACCGCGACGCCCATGGCCTCCTTAAACCCGCGGAGGAAGACCGCGCCGAGCATGGCCAGCAGGAAAAGAGTCACCGGCACGTTTTGGCCTTGCAACCAGCCCGGAACGAACGGGTTCTGGATCGCATGGGCTGTGGCGTCGGCCGCAGACAACGTCATGGTGATCATAAAGTCCGTAGCGGCGAACCCCAGCAGAACGAGCACAAAAAGCTTGCCGCCCCAACGGGGCAGCAGCCGCTCCAGCATGGCGATGGAACCCTCGCCGCGGTGGCTCTCCCCGGCAACCCGGCGGTAGACGGGAAGGGCGCCCAACAGTGTGACAGCCACCAGTACCATCGTCGCCAGCGGCGAGATCACACCGGCGGCGAGCGCTGCGATGGCCGGCTGGTAGCCCAGGGTTGAGAAGTAGTCGACGCCGGTCAGGCACATCACCTGCCACCATGGATGCTTCTTCAGATGCGATTCACCCACGGCACCGGGCCCTTGGTGGGTGCCCTTTGCGTCCTGTAGGCCGAACAGGAGCCAACTCCTTAAGTTTTCACGGGCACCCGGCCGCGCCGCCGAGGGGTCCGCAGGCGGCCTGCTCATTGTGGTCATCCGTGCCTCTCCGCGCGATGCCCGGCATCGTGTGTCACTGCCGACCCTAACACCGGGCTCAGTCGCCGCTGCCGGACCCGCAGAAGTCTTGACGGATCCTTAACACCCGCCCGCAGCCGCGGTGCCCATAGTGCGCCGCGAGCGTTGGTTTGCACCGTCCGGCGGTGTGCGGCGCTATTTCCCGTGACAGCGCCTCCCGGCCGTGCTATTCCTGAGGTGTGAGTGGCACGGGCCCTGGGGCCGCGGACTTTTCCAATGCCCCGCCGGCTACCCTGGCCGGCAGCTTAATGGTGGTCCCGGTGCACGTCCTGGAGCTTCGGGCCGAGGTGTCCTTTGATGCAGTCCGGGGCACGTCGGTGGCCGCGGCGACGATGGATTATCGGGTGGGTCCCACCGGGGGCAACCCGTTTTTCGATTTACGTCAGAGTGTGGACAGCTGCTGGCTGGACGGGGTGCCGCTCGATCCGGAAATGATCGGCGGGTGCGACGTCGGTGCTGGACCGGCCGGCTCCGTCCGGGTCCTGCGCCGGTTCCAGGACCGCGGGTCCGTCCACAGCCTTCGGTTCCGCTACCGGTTGGGGTTGCCGCACGCTGAGCTGGGCGGGGCCTCGCCGCCGGTGCTGGAGTGGTCCGACGGTCCCGCGCTGCGTTGGACGCTGGGCATGTCGGACCTCTTCGCGGGCCGCTACCTGGAAGCCTGGTTCCCCTCCAACCTTCCGTTCGACCAGTTCCCCGTCACCCTCAACATCACCCTGACAGGGACGGAGGTGGCGCACGTGCTCATCAGCAACGGGGACGTTGCCGTTGGCGGCCCGGGACGCTGGTCCGTTGCATTCCCGGCGTCGTTCACCACCCTTTCGCACCTTGTGGAGCTCCGCCCGGCGGCCACCGTCGAAGGCCAGAAGTCGACGGTGGTATTACCGGTCTCGGGCACCGCCGTCACTGTCGAGGCCTGGAAATGCTCCGCCGGACCGGAGGACCTCGGCCATGAGCTGGGCAGGATCGAGAGTCTGCTGGCGCAGAACGAGGCGGACTACGGCAGGTTCCCGGGGAACCGGTTCGTCTGCTTCTTCAACGGCAACCGCGGTGGGATGGAATACCACCATGGGGCCACCACATCCCGGCGGGCGCTGGCCCACGAGGTTTTCCATTCCTGGTTTTCCCGCGGGGTCATGCCGGCCTCGCAGGCCGACGGCTGGTGGGACGAGGCCTTCACCTCCTACCATGAGCACGGCGCCGGCCAATTGGAGGCTTTCGACTTCAATGAAGCCCCGGTGGAACTGTGTTCCCGGCGTCCCTTTGACCGTCGGACCGCGGTCAATGCCTATCCGGACGGTAGCCGATTCTTCCGCGGGCTGGCCGACGCGCTGGGGGTGGAACGCCTGCGCGCCTGCATGCGGGCCGTATACGCCCGGCATTGCAGCGCTCCGCTTTCCACGATCGGGCTGGAGGCCGACATCCTGGTTGCGGGCGGTGAGCCGTCTGTGGTCGATGCTTTCCACCGGTTTGTTTACGGGCTTCCCGACCCGTCGCCGGCTCCGAAGCTTCGGCTCCATGGGTTGGCGGCCCGGGGTGCAGGGGACCGGATCCGGGTCAGTGTGAGCAACGACTCCGGGGGCGGTCCGTGCAGGCACTTTATGGTGGTGTTTTCGCTGGCCGGTGCCGCTACTGGCGCGGAGCGGGCGGCGGGGGCCTGCCGGAACATCGCCGCTACTGGAGGCTTCGATCTCCAACCAGGGGAAGAACGAGAAGTCTGGACGACGGCATCGGAAGCCCTCATTCAGAGGTCCTGGACCGGGACGATGCTGGTGGCCTCGGTGCATGCCCGCGGCTGCGACCCCTCGCCCCGGACCAGGGTATCGGCGCTGTTGCCCCCGGCGCAGGCAACTAGTGCGTCGCAGTTCCCTGCACCGGCATGACCAAGCCGACCTTCCTGAATAACTCCGGCGAGGGGCGCAACCCCAGTTCGGTCCACAGCAGGCGGGCATATCCGTTGAGCTGCCGCCTGGCCTCGAATACGTTGCCTTCGCCCAGATGAGCATCGATCAGGAGCCGCTGCGCGGACTCACGCAGCGGCTCCTCGGCAACTACCGCCAGCAAGACGTCGATGGCTTCGATGTAGCGTTCCCGTTCACGAAGCCTGCGCGCGGTTACCTCGGACGCGTGCAGGCGCATCTGACGCAACTGCTCGCGGGCCAGCAACAGCCAGTCCTCGTCCCAGCCCGGAAGAAGTTCCTCCGCATGTGCCAGAAACTGCGAATGTTCGGGTTCACCGCGCACATCGGTCAGTACCCGTTCTGCCTGTCGGCGCAGGCGGTGCACATCCACCTCGACGTCGTCGGCTAGCCACACCCGGTCCGAATCCCCATCGATCAGGCGCGAATCGGCGCTGCGGATCCGCCAGAGTGCCGTCCGGAGGCTTCCGCGGCAACGTTCGGACGTTGAGTCGGACCACAGCCGTTCGGCCAGCACCGTCCGGTCGCAGTCGTGTGCCCCGAGCTTGTCCAGCGAAAGGTAGGCGATAACGCGGCGGGCGTGCAGGGGCAACGACACCGGGGCGTTGGCGATGCGCAAGGAGAACCCTCCGAGTAGCGAAAGGCTGACCCGCCCGTCAGAGTGTGCCACGACGGGACGATGTGATGGGTGCATCAGGGCCCTCCCCGGATACGCGGCCGTGAATGGATCACTTTGATCATCAGACTCCGACGTCCACCCGGTGTCAACACTATGTCAACGCGGACGGAACGTTGACGCTGCAAACGATGGCCGGGCGGGAAGCTGCAGAAGTGGAATATACCGACTACCAGATCATTGTTATCCGGGCCAGGCGGGACGGGGGCCAGCTGATCGTCCGCATCCTGACCGGCGGGAACCCCGCCGACCCGGCGCGGCAATGGGTCTTCGCCAGCGTCGACGAGGTGTGTGTGCTGGTCGAGCGACTGCTGGAGGAACTCGGCGGTCCCGGTCCCCGGAGCGCGGCGGTCCCGCCGCGGGGCGGCGGCTGACGCCGGAAGATACGCAGGATTGACGGCCCGGAAGACACCGGACCCGATCATGGGATCAAGAGGAATAATGGAGGTGGGAAAATGAGCGTCGATTCCTATTCGGCTTCTTCCGGAGAAGCCGGGAGCTATACCTCCCCGTTTGCGGGGCTTTCGCATTTCACCGACCAGGCAGCCCCGGGGGCCGAAGCTCCTTCCGAGGAGTCCGGTGACGCCTTGTTCGAAGCGATCTATTACACGGATTCCCCCTTTGGCGCCGAGGCTGACAGCGAAGCCGACGTCGAGCGGGAAACGGCTGAAGCACGCGATTTCCTCGAAACCCTCCATGACGAGGAATTTGAGGACGCCCTCGAACAGCTGCTCAACGAGGGAGCCTCGCGTGTGCTGGCCGATGCCCAAGAATGGTCTGCGGCGCCGACGGATGCCGGAACCCGCGAGGCACTCGATGAGTGGATCGATCCGCTGACAAATGAATGGGAAAACTCGATCAACAGGATCGGCGGGGGCCTGGAAAATACCGATTTGACCAGACTGAGCGAGCAGGAACTGGACGAGCTCCTGGACTCCCTGGAGCCGGCGCCCACCCTCGGATCGGAGGTCTTCGACAACTTTCTGGGAAAGCTGCTGCGAAAGGCGAAGTCCTTCATCAAGGAGAGGGTCCGCCAGGCAGGGAACTTCATCAAGAACCCGGTGAAGGGCGTTATCGACCTGGCGAAGAGCGGGCTGCAGACGATCAAAAGCGGCATCCAGACCATCGGCAAGCACCTGATCGGACCTATCCTCAACAGGCTCAAAGGAATCGGCTTGGCCCTGCTCAAGGGCGTGGTTAAGAAGCTGGCAGCCCCGCTGACCCGCTTGCTGCCCTCCTATGTGCGGCCGGCCGTGAAGATCCTGATGACCAAGCTTGGTCTTGACGAGGCAGGGGAGTTCCCGGCGACCGAAACCGAGGAAATTGCGGGGTCCGCCGGAGCGCTGGCACAGAATTTTGACACCGAACTTGTAAACCTGCTGTACCCGGTCGAATCCGCCGGTGAAGAATCCGGGGAATTCGACGAATCCGAATACATCGAGCCCGAGTTCGATGAGGCTGCCGGGCTGGATGATGCGCGCGCCCGGTTGGCCAGCGCGCTGAGCGAGCACACCGGAACCGAGCCGCCAACGGCCGAAATTGAACAGTTCCTGCCGGTTGTCCTTGCCATCCGGCCGCTGCTCAAGCTGGGACTGAAACTCACCGGCGCCCGGGGGAAGCTCATCAACCTGATTGCCACTCCGCTGGCGAATCTGATCAAGGGGATGGTGGGACCGGAGGCGGCACGGCTCATCGCCAAGGCCGGGGTCGACGTCGGATTCACCGCCCTGGGCCTGGAGACAAGCCCGCAGCAGGAACAGACCCTGTCCGGGGAGGCCCTGGCCTCCACGGTAGAAGCGACGGCGATGGAAGTTCTCGACGAGATCACCGATGAAGCGCTCGAGGACCCCCTCCAGGTCAGCGCCGCGGTCCAGCGTGCGTTTTCGCGGGCCGCCGCGGCCTACCTGCCCGACCGGCTCCTGCGGGCAGATCTGCCCGAACGTGAATCTGCCGGCGCAGAGGGCTACTGGATCCTGATGCCGCGCTCGCTGCGGCCGCGGTACCGGTTCCGCAAATACTCGCAGGTCTTCGCCGTCCCGATCAGCCGGCAGCAGGCCCGGGCATTAAGATGGTCCGACGGCGGGACGATGGAAACGTACCTGTTGGACCGGGGCGTTGACCGTTGGCCCGTACAGGCGGAGATCGACCTTTACGAGACGCTGCCGGGCACGATACCGGGTCACTTCACTCGAGACGAAGGGTTGCCTGCCGGCGAGCACCCGGTCGACAACGAATTCCAGCCCCTGACAGCGGAAGCCGCGGGCCTGCTGTTGCGGGAACCCGGGCTTGGACGCGCGCCGCTGGCGCTGCATCGATTCCCCCTGGCACAGCAGCCGGTGCCGGGACAGCGCTACTTCCGGATCCGCGCCGGGCAGCTGCCGGCACGCAAGAGCGCCCGGCCCAGACGACTGCTCGTCATTGACTGGGATCCGGCCGGCAGGCAACTGCGGATAGCGATCAGGCTCTCGGAGCGCCGGGCCCGGGCGCTGCTGGCATCCATCCAACGCTCAGCCCCCTCGGGGCAGCGGGATCTGCCTGCCGTACTCTCGGAACTTCGTGCCATCTACCTTCCACACCTGACAACGAAAATCAGCCGACGGCTGCTGCGCTCCTCCCTGGTGAGCGATCCTGCTGCAGCGAACCGGATCGCCGCAGCCATGGCAGCGTCAACGGGTACCGCAATCTCCAAATACCTGGTCCAGCGGGGCGCGCAGCTGGGCGCCGCCGTCGCGGACCCGGCCTCCGGCGTCACCCTCACCGTGACCTTCACATCGGTTACCGGACATCCGACAGCCGCCCTGCGGCCGCCAACCGTTTCGGCGAAGCCGGGATGGCACCATGTCTGATTCCAGTACCACCGCCGCGAGGGCGGCCCTCGGTGTCGAAATCCGGCACTGGCGCCGAGCGTGCGTCGATTTGGGCGACCTGGAGGTTTCGGCGTCACCGGCGGCGTGGAAGGAGCTCGAGTCTTACCTTGGCCTGAACCTCCGCCGGAGCCTGACCTCCGTCGTTGTTCGCCTCACCGCCCACGCTGATCGTGCCCTCTTTTCGCTCAAGGCCGCCGAGACCGTTGGCGAACTCGCCGCCGTTAGGTCGGAGTTGCTGATCCTGCGGCGGCGCTATAGCCGGGCCGAAGCTGTCATCGATTTCTACGGCGACGCAGTCAACACCCGGACAAATCCGGTCGTGGCATCGGTGCTGCGGGGCCTTGACGCGCTTGCCGTTTACAGCATGGACCAGGTTCTCCGGCCGTTGAACATCGACACTCCGCCGGCGCTTTGCTATCTGGACAAGGGCTTGGGCGCCTCCATCCTGCGTGCCGGGGCGCGGCTGTGGGATTCCTCCCTGTCGCCGGCCGCTGCCATCAAGATCACCAGGCACAACCTCTGGCAGCCGACTTCCCTGGTCCACGAGACCGGTCACCAGGTGGCACACCTGACAGGGTGGACGACGGAACTGGGCACAGCACTCTACAAGGCCTTGGCACCGCACAACACACTGGTGGCCGAAGTATGGCGGGCCTGGGCTGCGGAGGTGGCCGGCGACGTGTACGCCTTTGCCTTGCTGGGCTACGCGCCGGTACCAGCGCTGGCGACGGTTGTTGACGGCCCTGCCCAGCTCGTCTATCGCATGCTCCCGGGCGATCCGCACCCCATATCGGCGCTGCGGGTCCAGTTTAATGTGGCGCTCTGCCGCTCCTGGTACGGAGCCGGGCCCTGGGACGTGCTGGGCGCCGGGTGGCTGGCCCGGTACCCGCTGGGACAGGCTCCCCGCGATGTTGCCGAGATCATGGCCGAGAGCATGCCCCTGCTGCCGACCATCGTGGATGTGTGCACGCGCCAACCGATGCAGGCATTCCACGGCGTTCCGCTTGCTGCGCTCGCAGACCCTCGGCGGCTGTCCCCGGCCGAACTCGACCGCTTGGCCCAGCGGTCAGGGGACTCGCTGTACACCTCGAACCATCTGCAGCGGTTGGAGCCGCTGCGGATATTGGCCTTGAGCGTACTCCGCGGCCTCGAGTCCCAAAACACGCCAACCGAAATGCGAACGTGGCTGAGCCGCCTCGGCGGCGAGCGGCCCATCGCCGCATAAGCAGGAGAGATGACACCATGACCGAGCAATACACCCCGCAGGGATCTGCCGAGCAGTTCGCGCAGAACGTAGCCCAATTGGTCAGCGCCTTCGGACGCGGCCCGCAGCAGGAGCTCCGGCCGGAGCAGCAGCAACTCATTTTGCAGTTCCGCGCCCTCCGCAACGGTCTGGGAAACTTCGGTCGGCACGGGGAAACTCCGGACAAGGCGATCCTCGCATCCCCTGATATCAGTCCCGGCGATGCACGGAACGCACGCTACACCTTGACCTTCGTCGAGGCACTGCCAAGCCGCGCGGCCAGCATCCTGCTGCGCTACCCGCATCCGCCGTTCGAGTCGTTCTACTCCGTAGGCGACGTCGACAACGAGTACTGGGAACTTGTCATCGCGGACCCGGAGGTGGCTTCCGTTGAAGTCTGGGATGCCCATGGCGAGCCGCTAGCCGTGGGAGTCCCGCACTTCCACGACAAGGGCAGGAACCGCAGCAAACAAAAGACCTCGGTCACCGGCCGCCCGGTCCCGTCCAGCCCAGTATCCGAGACTCCCTCCCGCCGCCAGCCCGGCGGCTCAGCCACCGTGAAGGACTAGCCATGTTCCGGACATTAGTCGGACTAATCCCCGATCCAGTTTCACCAGCGCCCGCATGGAAACTTGAAGAAAAGGCCAACGCCGTAATGGCCGTCCACCCGCTGCAGCTCAGCAGATGGCTGGAAGAAGTGTGGTCTCAAGGCGGAATTGCCAACCCTGCCTGGCAGGCGATCCTCGGCGGCGGAGGTTCGGTGCCGGTGCCGTTGGGGGATCCGGACGCCGTTACCAAGACCACGCTGCCCCAGTTGCTTCGCGATACCCTGCTTTCCGGCATTGACCCGGCGCCAGGTTCGCCAACTCCGTTGCAGCCCTACAACCCAACATCCGCATTTCAGAAGCTGACGCCCCCGCCGGTATGGGAGAACCTGCTCTACGCCTACTTGGTGGAAGCGACCGGCGTTTTCGAGATCCTGGGCGAAGTGGTGCGGCGCTACGCATGGGGTGAGAGCCTTCCGGCGCCCAGTGTGGATACCCTGGTTTGGGCACGGAATACCGAGCAGCTGTTCTTCCGCGATCCACCGCTTTTCGGAATGGGCGGGCTGATGACCAGCCAGCTGCGGCCGGACGCCAGCATCAACCGGCGCAACATCTATTGGCGAATGTTTGGGCTGGACCTGCCGCACGCTCCAACGAAGGCCGTGGAAGGCCAGCCCTGGAAGCTCAACATCGGCACCGCCGGCAACACCAGATTCCTTGAACTATGGAACGAACTGCTCAGGCAGGTCTGGATGGGCATCGAAAATGACAGAAACTCCTCGGGCTCCAATTCCACGGATCCCACGTATATCGGCTACCTTTGCCAAACCATCGGCGAAATGCTGCAGCTCCGACGGCGCGGCGGAATGGTTTCTCAGGAGGAATTTGCCTACGTCACAATGCTCAGCTGGTTCCACCTGACCGTTGAATACGATACGTCACTGGTCGTGGACCTGCATGCCAATGCCGGTGGGCTGGGGAATGCAGCCGACCGGCTGTCGGCCATCGGCAAAGTGGTGGGGATCGCCCCCTCGAGGCAGGCGCGTGAGCTGTTCGAACTCGCAGACCTCGTGTCCACCCTGATGTGGCTCATCGAATTGGGCATGTTCAACGCCACGGACAAGGCGACACTGCTCTACAAGAAGGACGGCGTGGCCAACCCGAAGATTGCCGAAACCATGAACCGCATCATCGACCTCTGGCAATCGGGCACCGGCGAGCGGGTCAAGGACCTGGCGATCACCACCCGCCGCCCCCAACTTGACCTGCGTTCAGCGCAGCCCACCAGGCTCCCGGGCCCCGGGGCTTCCGTTCCAGTGACGGTCCCGTCTAGTAATGGAAACCGGGCCCCAGCCGGGCCCCGGCTCTGAGCGAAAGAACGACCATGGAAAAGCTTGAAATGTCCAGCATATTTGCGCCCCCGGCGCATCTGGTCCCGGACGTTGGCACCGAGTCATGGCCCACTCCAAGCGTGTTCTCCCTCCCAGACGGGGGCAGCGAAACGTCATGGGATGAGACAACCGACGAATATGCCGACGAATATGCCGGCCAGACAGAATGGAACGAGAGTACCGGCGAAGCGGCCTGGAATGAGCTTGGCTGGGACGAAACCGCCGACGAGGCAACGGACGAGGCCGCTGATGAATTCGCCGACGAGTCAACGGACGAGGCCGCTGATCAATTCGCCGACGAGTCAACGGACGAGGCCGCTGATCAATTCGCCGACGAGTCAACGGACGAGGCCGCTGATCAATTCGCCGACGGCGCCGGGGAACTGGGCGGTCAGGCGCAGGAAAACGGCGAGGTTGAGGAATCCGAACTTGCCTCAATGCTCGCAGCAGAGCCGCTGCTGACAGGCCAGCATCATGAGGGATTCGAAACCGGACTTGTACTGATCCCGAGCCCCGGCAATCAAGGGAAGGGGGAAGAGCATTGGGACCCGCACAACACCGGAGTCCCCATTTACGCGACCGGCGCCGGCGTCCGGAAGGAAAAGCTCTCCAGGAACTTCACCGTGGGCGAACTCGCCTCCAGCGGGGGCCGGGCCGATGACCGGGCGAGGATTTCCGCGGAGCTTGTGACAGCGCTCCAGGCCATCCGTGACCGGGCGGCCCGGCCAGTTAAGATCACATCGGGATACCGTTCCTGGGCCCGGAACGTTGCGGTCTACCGCAGAGCTGGGAAGAGCCCAACGCTCAGCCGCCACTGCAGCGGCCAAGCGGCGGACATCAAGATCGCCGGCCTGAACGGAATGCAGATCGCGAAGCTGGCGCTCGACGCCTGCGGTGAAGGAATCGGCGTCGGCATCGGCGGGAACTTCGCGCACGTTGACGTGCGCGGCTCCTGGGCCAAATGGACTTACTTCAGCGGCGACAAGAACCGCAAGGCGCTCGCGGAAATCGAAAGCTACAGGCGGCACCGGAAATCCGCACCGCCGCGGCCACTACCGCCAGTCCATCCGGGAACCGCATCAGATGTGGCGGCCGGCAGGCTGGTCGTTAATGAGTTGCCCCTACTGGCATCACACGCGGGCACGCATCCCGATCTTGTGCTGAAGTGGAATGCCATGACCCGCCCGTCCGTCGTCGACGTGGTAGTGCACCTGCATGGGCACACGCCCAGCGGATATGCCCTGAACATCGCGACGGAGAAGGAGCCGTTCAGCGGGCTGGACATCGCAAACCCGGAGCAGCCGGGCGGACCTGCCCGGACCCGACCGACGCTCTTGGTGTTGCCGCGCGGCAACCACGCCCCCCGGACCAAGGCCGGGCACAACAACCAGCGCTATACCTTTCCGGCGCTGACCCAAGCGGGTGGGCTCCAAGCCCTTGTAGCGGCCGCCCTTGAGAGATTCACCGCGAGCACGGGCGCCACGGTGGCGGTGGACAGGCTGATCCTTACGGCGCATTCCGGCGGCGGGGCGGCGCTGATGTCAATCCTTGACCACAACAACCCGCACGAGATTTACACGTTCGATGCCCTCTACACCGACCCGGCACGGTTGATCGGCTGGGCCCAGCGCCGAATGGCGGCCGGAACGGGCGCCCTCCGTGTCATCTACCGGCCAGGGGAGCAAACGGCCCGACACAGCGAGGCCGTGCACGCAGCCCTTCGGAATACCGCCTCGCCCAGCTTCCGGGTCGAAGGCACCAGGGTCAGCCATGGCAACATTCCCCGCCATTTCGGCTGGAGATTCCTGGTGGATCCGTCCGCTGATGTACCGGACGTTGTGAAGCTGGCGGCGGGCAGCATCCTCCCGGAAGCGCCCGCGGCCGAATGGACAACGGTCGGGGAGAGGGACGAAGCCGCGTTCACGGATGAATCAGCGTATCTGGACGAGGCGCTTTACGCGGACGAGGGCGCTGAAGTTGAAGAAATGCAGTCGCTGCCGGCGATGGAGGCAGTGGAGGGAGCCGAATCGGTGGAGGCATCGGAGTCCTTTGACGAAGCGGGTCCTTTCGCACTGGAGGCTGCACCCTTCGCTTTATTGGAGGCGCCCTCACCCCGGGCTCCGGTATGTGGCGCGCTGCGGGGCAACGAACCCAAGTTTCGGCTCGGCGGTGCATCAACGAAGGAGGGGGTGGCAGAACCCCGGACCACCCAGGACCCGCGCGTCTACGGAGTTCAACTCTGGGACTACAAGGTCAATGACTATGCCTTGCGCGCCCGGCACCTTCAGGCTCTGCAAATCCTGGTGGCAAAGATCGCCGCCGATGTTCGCTCGGGCCGCTTCTCCGACGCCGGGTGGAAAATCAGCGTCGATGGTTTTGCCTCGAGAACGGGCAACGTTGATCACAACCTGAGTCTTTCGTTTTGGCGGATGACGACGGTGGCGCGTTGCCTGGAATGTCTGCTGGCCGCGGCCGGCATTCCGCCGGGACGAGTGACCATGGGGGACCAGCGCGGGTTGGGTTTCCAAGACGCGGTCCCCAACGTCGAGGACCCGCGCAGGCGCCTTGTGCAGGTATCAGTTCACCCGCCGGGGCTCAGGCCCCCGCCCGTGCGGCCATCGTCGGATCGTTTCGAGATCTGTTTCACCTCGCTGAAGAACCAGGTCCAGTCCCTGCCGATACCCGGAACGGCGGGTATGCTCGGTGTCGCTCGAACCACCGCAGCGTACCGGATACGTGATATCCAGACCCGCCAGGTACAGGCATACAGCTATACGGGACTCGGATTTATGCTGCAGGTTCCGGTGGACAAAATCATCCCCGCAGGGGTCAAAAAGCGCCTACCCAAACCGTTGCTGGATATGATCGGAAAGCTCCTGGCCAAGGTGGTACCCGGCGGGGGCAAACCCGGGACGGGCACCTGTACGCCTTTTGGCGTGTTCGTCTTTCCGACGCCGGACCCGGTACGCATTCCTGGCCCCGTTATCGGCGTTCGTTCGTTCGCCGGCGACGCCGACCTGATGGTACCGGCACCGGGACTGGGGAACGTGCAGATCCGGTTCAACAATTCGATCTTTCGTCTGCACAGCAAGGCCCTCATCAATCCGGACCCGCTTGAGGTCAACGTATCGCGGGCGCTCTCCGCCAAGGCGATTATTGGCACACAGGGCACCGCCACGATGGTCGGCCCGGTCTCTCACGAGGACAGCAGCGAGATGGAGGCAGGGCTGGACGTTGCCGAAGGCATCTTCGCGGAACACTAGATACTCCGCTCGTTCCGCAACGCACGGCGGGCGGAACATTGGATCTGAAGCGCACGCAGCAGTGGTTCCGAGCGTGGGCTACCCGGCCAGCAGCTCCGCCAGGTAGTGGAACTGGGCAACCCAGTGGTGTTCCTGGCCTCCCTCGTGGTTGTTGAACCGGTAGACCTCGATCGACTTATGGCACCGGGCCTGCGGGGCGTCCGCCGGCCCGGTGCCATAAGCGTTGTATGCGGCGAAGACGGTGGATGGCGGGCAGGTATGGTCCATTAGCGCAACGGAGAACAGGGCAGGCGCCGTGGCGCGCCGGCCCAGGTGTACACCGTCGAAGTAACCCAGGACCCCGAGTGCCGGCTCGTAATGGTCACGATGGCGGGCCAGGAAATTCGCAATTTCCGGGTACGGGCCGCGCGGGGCGATGTCGATGGCGCGGGGAAAATCCTGCAGGAACGGGACGTCGGCCATGGTGCACAGAATGCCGTGAAGGCGTCAACGAAAACGCGGCGGTAGTAGTAGTCTTCCTTGGCTGAAATGCCACGCGTCATCAGCCCGGCGTAGGACACCTTCCCGGCGGAGGGATGCGGATCTGCTGTCGCACCAAGGGTGCCGCCGTACCCCTGGCTGCGGGTGTCCATAATGAAGTGCGCGTAGCCTGCCTGCGCCCATTTTGTGTCCTGCTGGACCAGGCCGCGCCCACCCGAATAGCCGACATACTGCACCACCACGGGCAGCTCCTGTCCGGCGCCGCGGTTGGCCGGCAGATGCAGCCAGCCTTTGATCCGATCCCCGCCATAGCCCGCGAACGTGACATCGAAACTGTCAATGACACTCAGCAGGTTCCCCACCGGGGTGAATTCGGCGTCGAGCGGGAACTCCCGGGCGTCGGCAATGGTTCGGTTCCAGAAATCGTCGAAGTCTTCCGGCTCGACTGCTGATGAGGTGTAGCTGCGCAGCTGGTCCCAGCCGGGGGTGGCTACAAAGTGGGCGCTGTACTGAAATTTACTTGTAGGCCAGCCCATCTTCGCCCAGGGTGTACTTGAAGCGTCAGGTAAATCACCCGCCGCTCCCGCCCTGACCGCCAAGGACCTGCCGGCCAGGGCAGGAACCGCATCGTTCAGAACTCCTGGCAGATGGGTCAATTCACTGTTTTTGTCCCCGAGATAGGTAACGGGTTGGTGACGGTTCCCGGGTGACCCATCCGGGGTGGGGGGTGTTCCCGAAGTACTCCTGACAGACCAAGCCGGACCCGCTGGATTC
>NZ_JBEPPA010000018.1:0-61347 GCF_040547075.1 Arthrobacter sp. UYCu512 | reverse complement strand
GACGGCGACTACCAGACGTACAAGGCCGAGTCCGGTGCGTTTGTCCGGGAACACTTCTTCGGCCAGACTCCGCAGACCAAGGAAATGGTCCAGGATCTCACCGATGACCAGATCTGGAACCTCAAGCGCGGCGGCCACGACTACAACAAGGTCTACGCCGCGTACAAGGCCGCGACCGAGTTCAAGGGCAAACCCACCGTTATCCTGGCCCACACGGTCAAGGGTTACGGCCTGGGTACCCACTTCGAGGGCCGCAACGCCACGCACCAGATGAAGAAGCTCACCCTCGCGGACCTGAAGGCTTTCCGGGACCACCTGCGTATCCCGATCACGGATGACCAGCTCGAAGGGGATCTCTACCGGCCCCCGTACTACCACCCCGGCATGGACTCCCCGGAGATCAAGTACCTGATGGAACGCCGGGCCGCGCTCGGCGGCTTCGTTCCCGAACGCCGCTCCAAGCACACCGAGGTCACCCTGCCGCAGGAGAAGGTCTACGAAGTCGCCAACCGCGGCTCCGGCAAGCAGCTGGCGGCCACGACCATGGCCTTCGTCCGGCTCCTGAAGGACCTGATGCGGGACAAGGAGTTCGGTGCCCGGATCGTTCCGATCATCCCGGACGAGGCCCGGACCTTCGGGATGGACGCGTTCTTCCCGACCGCGAAGATCTACAACCCGAACGGGCAGAACTACCTCTCCGTGGACCGTGAACTGGTCCTGGCGTACAAGGAGTCCATCTCCGGGCAGATCGTGCACGCCGGCATCAACGAGGCCGGTTCCGTCGCGGCGTTCACCGCCGCGGGCACCTCCTACGCCACCCACGGGGAGCCGCTGATCCCGATCTACGTGTTCTACTCGATGTTCGGTTTCCAGCGGACCGGGGATTCGTTCTGGGCCGCCGCGGACCAGATGACCCGCGGGTTCATCATCGGCGCCACCGCCGGCCGCACCACCCTGACCGGTGAAGGCCTGCAGCACGCCGATGGCCACTCCCCGGTCCTGGCCGCGACCAACCCGGCCGTGATGACCTACGACCCGGCCTACGGGTACGAGATCGGCGTGATCATCCGCGATGGCCTGAACCGGATGTACGGTCCGGGGCCGGCGGATAACGATCCGTCACGGAACGTGATGTACTACATCACCGTTTACAACGAGCCGATCTCCCAACCGGCAGCACCGGCGGAACTGGACGTCGAGGGCATCATCAAGGGCATCTACCTGCTCGCGCCGGCCAAGATCGATGGCCCGCGCACGCAGATCCTCGCCTCCGGCGTGTCCGTCCCGTGGGCCCTGGAAGCCCAGAAAGTCCTCGCCGAGGACTGGGGCGTCTCCGCCGACGTCTGGTCCGTGACGTCCTGGACCGAACTGCGCCGCGATGCCATGGCCGCTGAGGAAGAAGCGTTCCTGAACCCCGGCAAGCCCGCACGCGTCCCGTTCGTCACCGAACAACTCGCCGGCGCTACCGGACCGATCGTCGCCGTGACCGACTACATGAAAGCCGTGCCCGACCAGATCCGCCAGTTCATCCCGAACGAGTTCGCCTCCCTCGGCGCGGACGGCTTCGGCTTCTCCGACACCCGCGCCGCAGCACGACGCTTCTTCAAAAACGACATCCACTCAGTGGTCGTCCGTTCCCTGCAGATGCTCGCCCGCCGCGGCGAAGTAGACGCCCAAGCACCCGCCCAGGCAATCGAAAAATACCGCCTGCACAACGTCAATGCCGGCACCACCGGCAACGCGGGCGGCGACTCCTAGAGTCAGCTCAGCACGGAACGACGGCGGTCCCCACCGGAAGGCGGGACCGCCGTCGTCGTTAATGCCTAACGCCCGGGAACCCGGACACCCCCGGCGGCGGACAATACTGTGATCCAGCACAAAGGCCGTTGTAGCCTTTGCACAAATGGAGCTTGGGCGGCAGGCCCCGTATGCTCGATGCATGTCCGAGCCGATCACCACTGCCGCAAAACGCAAGCCTGCCTCAAGGGCGATGTCTCCGGAGAAGGTTGAGACGCTCAAGAAACTTCGGGCCAGTGTAGGCCAGCTCTCCACCACGACACTGCGCCAGCTGGAGAAGTCCTTGCCCTGGTACAGCCGGCTGAACTCGGACGAACGTTCGGCACTGGGCATGGTGGCGCAAAACGGCATTGCCGCGTTCGTCACCTGGTTCGAACGTCCCAGCTCGCCGTCGTGGATTCTCTCCGACGTTTTCGGCACCGCGCCGACCGAGCTCACCCGCTCCATCAGCCTGCAAAAAGCCCTGCAGCTGATCCGGATTGTGGTGGAAGTGGTGGAGGACCAAGTGCCGGTGATCGCACCGGAAGCGGACCAGGGAGCGCTGCGCGAGGCGGTCCTGCGGTACTCCCGCGAGGTCGCGTTCGCCGCAGCGGATGTCTACGCGCGGGCCGCCGAATCCCGCGGCTCGTGGGATACCCGGCTGGAAGCACTCATTGTGGACGCCATCCTGCGCGGTGAAAACACCGACGCCCTGCGGTCCCGGATTGCCGCCTTGGGCTGGAAAGCGCAGGAGCGCTTCACAGTTATGGTGGGCAACACTCCGTCCGAACCCAATGCCAGCTATGTCAGCGAACTGCGCCGCACGGCCGGGCGTTTCGCCGAAGACGCCCTTGTCGGAATCCAGGGCGACCGTCTTATCCTGATCCTTGGCGGGGTCCACGACCGGGAGACCGCGTACCTGAAGCTGGCTGAACTCTTCGCGCCCGGGCCGGTCGTTTACGGCGCCGAAGCCGGCTCCCTGCTGGAGGCCAGCAGCTCGGCGCAGTCCGCCTTCGCGGGGCTGACCGCCGCCCGTGCCTGGCCAGCCGCGCCGCGCCCGGTTGCTGCAGATGACCTCCTGCCGGAAAGAGTCATCTCCGGCGACGACGCGGCGCGCCGCTCCCTCGTCAAGAACATCTACCGTCCCCTGATCGCGGCGTCCAACGGCCTCGTCGAGACCCTCGGGACCTACCTCGAGCTTGGGCATTCGCTCGAGGCCACGGCCCGTGAACTCTTCGTCCATGCCAACACCGTGCGTTACCGGCTCAAGCGCGTCTGTGACGTCACCGGCTGGGATCCGTTGCTGCCCCGGGAGGCTTTTGTGCTCCAGACGGCTCTGGTCGTTGGCCGGCTGGCGACCCCGCCGAAGCCAGCCGTCGAACGTCAGCCGTCGCGCAACAGCCCCTGAGCAGTTGTAGACTTCCTACAAAGTGACCCTGTGAGCTTGGTGCACGAATACACCGATAATCACGCCGTAGTTTGGAAAGCTGGATACGTGCTTGCAATCGTCTGCCCTGGACAGGGCTCCCAGACCCCCGGTTTTCTGGCCCCTTGGCTGGAACTGCCGCCCGTCGCAGGCCATCTGGCCTCGCTCAGCGAGATCGCGGGGATCGACCTCACCGCCCACGGCACCACGTCGGACGAGGAGACCATCAAGGATACGGCTGTTGCCCAGCCGTTGATCGTCGCCGCCGGGTTGGTGGCGGCCCAGTCGCTGTTCGACGTCGAGCTGGCCACCCTCCCGGTTATCCTTGCCGGCCACTCTGTCGGCGAAATCACTGCCTCCGCCCTGGCTGGTGTGCTCACGGAGACCGAAGCCATGACGTTTGTCCGGGAACGCGCCAACAGCATGGCAGCTGCCGCCGCGGCAACCCCCACCGGCATGAGCGCGGTGGTGGGCGGCGACCCGGCCGAGGTCCTGGCCGCGATCGAGGCCTGCGGCGCCACGGCCGCCAACGTCAACGGCGCCGGCCAGACCGTCGCGGCCGGCACCCTGGACCAGCTCAAGGCCCTCGCGGAGAACCCGCCGGCCAAGGCCCGGGTGATCCAGTTGAAGGTGGCCGGCGCATTCCACACCTCGCACATGTCCCCCGCCGTCGCGGCGCTGCGGGCCCTTCGCCCCGCGCTGCACCCGCGGAACCCGCAGGTGCCGCTGCTGTCCAACTTCGACGGCGCGGAAATCACCGATGGTGCCGCCGCCGTCGAAAGCCTGATCGCACAGGTTTCCCGCCCGGTCCGCTGGGACCTCTGCATGGAAACACTCGTGAAGCGCGGCGTGACCGGCGTGATTGAACTGGCTCCGGCCGGAACACTCGCCGGACTCGCCAAGCGGGGTATGCCGGGTGTGAAGACCGTGACCGTCAAGACCCCGGACGACCTCTCCGCCGCCCTGGCCCTATTCGCAGAACTGGAAGGACAGGCATGAGTGTGCCCACATTAAAGCAGGCCCCGCTGCACGAGAACACCCGCGTTATGGGAGTCGGAGCCTACCGTCCCGACGTGATCGTCACCAACGAGGACGTCTGCCAGTGGATCGATTCCTCCGATGAGTGGATCCGCCAGCGGACCGGCATCATCACCCGGCACCGCGCCTCCGCTGACATCAGCGTGATTGACATGGCTGAGGGCGCTTCCCGAGAAGCCCTGCAGAAGGCCGGCATTGAGGCCTCCCAGCTTGGCGCCGTCATCGTCTCCACCGTGACGCACCCCTATGCCACCCCGTCCGCTGCGGCGAGCCTCGCAGACCGTCTGGGTGCCACACCGGCCCCCGCCTTCGATATCTCCGCCGCGTGCGCCGGCTACTGCTACGGCATCGCCCAAGCCGATGCGCTGGTGCGGTCCGGCGCTGCCGACTACGTCCTTGTGGTCGGCGCGGAAAAGCTCTCTGACGTCATCGACAACACCGAGCGAACCATCTCCTTCCTGCTCGGCGACGGCGCCGGCGCCGTCGTGATCGGCCCGTCCGAGACCCCGGGCATCGGCCCGTCGGTTTGGGGCTCGGACGGCAGCAAGTGGGACGCAATCGGCATGACCGGTTCCATGCTGGATCTCCGCGGTCCGGCCTCGGCGGGAGCGGAGGGCGGTGCTCCCGGTACCGGGGAAGCCGCCGTCGCGGATCCGGCGCTTTGGCCGACGCTCCGCCAGGACGGCCAGACGGTGTTCCGTTGGGCAGTCTGGGAGATGGCCAAAGTCGCGCAGCAGGCGCTGGACGCCGCCGGCATCACCGCCGACGATCTCGCGGCCTTCATTCCGCACCAGGCGAACATGCGGATCATCGACGAGATGGCCAAAAAACTGAAGCTTCCCGGGACGGTCATCATCGCCCGGGACATCGCCGACGCCGGCAACACTTCCGCAGCGTCCATCCCCCTGGCCACCCATCGGCTGCTGCAGGAAAACCCGCAGCTCAGCGGCGGCCTGGCACTGCAGATCGGCTTCGGTGCCGGACTGGTCTTCGGTGCCCAAGTCATCGTGCTTCCCTGAGCCCCCGGGTTCCGCCACATTCCCCCGTCTTCACATCCCGCAACAAGCCGAACCCTCGGTTTGAGTCATTCCCGCCCGAAGCTGCCGGCACAACGGCAGCCCACGGCAATAACAAGAAAAGGAGCCATCATGGCTAGCAACGAAGAGATCCTGGCCGGCCTGGCTGAAATCGTCAACGAAGAGACCGGCCTCGCCCCTGAGGCTGTCGAAATGGACAAGTCCTTCACCGAGGACCTGGACATCGACTCCATCTCGATGATGACGATCGTCGTCAACGCCGAAGAGAAGTTCGGCGTGCGCATCCCGGACGAAGAAGTCAAGAACCTCAAGACCGTCGGCGACGCCGTCAGCTTCATCGCGAACGCACAGGCCTAGTTCCGGCCCCGGCCGGTCCGGGGGCGCAAGTGCACCCCCGGACCGCGCCATGTGCACCACCACCCGCTCCACCCCCCAACGTTTTTCGCAACGCAGGCCCCGGCAGCCTTACCCAAGTCCCGGACACGGCAGGCGCACCGACAGAGAGTGATCCCATGGCACGCAAAGTAGTCATTACCGGTCTGGGTGCCACCACACCCATTGGCGGCGATGTCCCCACGATGTGGAAGAACGCGCTGAAGGGCGTCTCCGGCGCGCATACGCTCGAGGACGACTGGGTGGCCAAGTATGAGCTGCCCGTCCACTTCGCCGCCCGCGCCTCCACCCCCGCCACGGAGGTCCTGAGCCGGGTCGAGGCCAAGCGCATGGACCCGTCCACGCAGTTCGCTGTTGTCGCCGCCCGCGAAGCGTGGGCCGACTCCGGCATCACCGAAATCGACCACGACCGCCTGGCCGTGGCATTCGCCACCGGCATTGGCGGCGTCTGGACCCTCTTGGACGCCTGGGACACCCTGCGCGAAAAGGGCCCCCGCCGCGTACTGCCCATGACCGTGCCGATGTTGATGCCCAACGGCCCGGCCGCCGCCGTCAGCCTTGACTTGGGTGCCCGCGCCGGCGCCCACACTCCGGTCTCCGCGTGTGCCTCCGGCACCGAAGCTGTTCACATGGGCCTTGACCTGATCCGTTCCGGCAAGGCTGACGTCGTTGTGTGCGGTGGCGCCGAAGCCGCCATCCACCCGATGCCGATTGCCGCATTTGCCTCCATGCAGGCCCTCTCGCGCCGCAACGACGATCCCGAGCACGCCTCACGCCCCTACGACCGTGACCGCGACGGCTTTGTGATGGGCGAGGGCGCCGGCGCCCTCGTGCTCGAAGCCGAGGAACACGCGCTGGCCCGAGGTGCCCGCATCTACGCAGAACTCGCGGGCACCTCGGTCACCGCAGACGCTTACCACATCACCGCCCCGGACCCCCAGGGCCTCGGCGCCACCCGCGCGCTGAAAGCTGCAATGTTCGACGGGCGTATCCAGCCCGAGGACGTGGTTCACGTGAACGCGCACGCCACCTCCACTCCGGTCGGCGATAAGCCCGAGTACGCGGCCCTGAAGGCGGCTTTGGGCCAGCAGTTGGACAGTGTCGCGGTCTCGGCCACCAAGTCGCAGATGGGGCACCTGCTGGGCGCCTCCGGTGCGGTGGAAGCCGTGCTGACCGTGATGGCCGTGTATGACCGCAAAGCCCCGGTCACCATCAACCTGGAGAACCAGGACCCGGAAATCCCCCTCGACGTAGTTACAACAGCCCGCGACCTGCCCTCCGGCAGCATTGCGGCACTGAGCAACTCCTTTGGCTTCGGCGGCCACAACGCCGTGATCGCGGTGCGGAGCGTCTAGCTCCAACTGCCCGCACTACGCCGAAATGACAGATGGCGGCAATGTTCTTAGTGAACGTTGCCGCCATCTGTCATCTCGGCGGAGCTATGGGGATGTGGTGCGGTGACTCCTGGCTGGCGGGTCTTAGCCGACTTGGTGCAGCCAGCGTACCGGTGCACCTTCGGCGGCATGCCGGAAGGGTTCGAGTTCTTCGTCCCAGGCTTCGCCGAGGGCCAGGGAGAGCTCATGGTAAACCGCAGAAGGGTCGCCGGCACCGGATTCGTAGGCGTAGCGGATTCGGTCTTCGGAGACCATGATGTTTCCGTGCACGTCGGTGACGGCGTGGAAGATGCCAAGTTCGGGTGTGTGTGACCAGCGGCCGCCATCAACGCCTTGGCTGGGTTCTTCGGTGACTTCGTAGCGCAGGTGCGCCCAGCCTCGAAGAGCTGACGCCAATTGCGCCCCCGTGCCCGGGTTTCCGGTCCACGAAAGTTCAGCCCGGAACATTCCGGGCGCTGCTGGCTGAGCAGTCCACTCAAGATCCGTCCGCTTGTCCACAACGGAACCTATGGCCCACTCAACGTGGGGGCACAGGGCAGTTGGGGCAGAGTGAACAAACAACACACCGCGGGTTAGTGCAACAGACATTCCATCCTCCATAGCTGTAGGTACGTCTTCCCCAACGACCTCTGCCTGGATGTGTGTGTCCCTTGCTCGGTTCCGCGCTGCGGATGGTCCTCGCCAGACTATTAAATTAGGGCCCGGTTCCTGGTGCTGCTGGAGGCTAAGAGCTTCAAGCGGCACTTGAAAGTTGCCGGGCGTGAGTCTCATTCTGCCGCACGCTACCGCATTACGCCAGTGCACCGCGGCGCGTCTTTCCCGGCGCGCCGCGCAGCGTAACCTCAGGGACCGGTCCCGCTAGCCGGGCCGACGCGCGGCGGCGGGATCAGGCGCGCGGATGGGCCTGCTGATAGCTCTGCCGAAGCCGCTCGACGGAGACATGGGTGTAGATCTGGGTGGTGGCCAGGCTGCTGTGTCCCAGAATTTCCTGCACGGCGCGGAGGTCGGCCCCGCCGTCGAGCAGGTGCGTGGCGGCAGAGTGCCGGAGGGCGTGCGGTCCGGTGGCTGCGGTGTCCCCCAGAGCTTCCAAGAGGTCGTGGACCACGCTGCGGACCTGCCGCTGGTCGACCCGTTTACCGCGCGCCCCCAGGAACAGCGCGGGACCGGAGGCGTCAGTGGCTAGGACGCGACGGCCGCGGCGGAGCCAGTCGTCGACGGCGAGCGCAGCGGGAAGCCCGTACGGCACTGTCCGTTCCTTGTTGCCTTTGCCGAGTACCCGCAAGGTCCTGCGGTCGGGATCGAGGTCGTCCACGTCCAGGCCTGCCAACTCACCGACCCGGATGCCGGTGGCGTAGAGCAGCTCAACCATGGCCCGGTTGCGCAGCGGTACGGGTCCGCCCTCGGCTGCCGCTGATTCCGCATTTCCAACCAGCCGAAGGACCTGCTGCTGGTGCAGCACCCCGGGCAGCGACTTCTCCCGTTTGGGCGCCTTCAGCCGCAGCGCGGGGTCAGCGACGATGAGTTCTTCCCGGACAGCCCAGGCGGTGAAGGCGCGGGCCGTGGCGGACCGGCGGGCCAAGGTGGCACGGGAGATGCCCGCTTCGCTTTGGGCTCCGAGCCAGCGCCGCAAAGTGCCAAGCTCCAATCCTCGCAGCTCCTCCACTCCTTCAGAGGCGGCATACTCCAGAAGAGAACCGACGTCGGAGAGGTAGGCGCGCACCGTATGGGGAGATCGCCCGCGTTCGGCCTCCAGGTAACGGCCGAAGCGCTGGCCGGCGGTGGCCAGTACGGCCGGGATCTGCTGAGTGGACACTCCCCTACTCTCGCAGTAATCGCCCGGTGGTCAGGGAGCCCGACGGCGAGCCGTTGGTCGGCTGCCCTCCGTGGCACTCCCGGCCATGTCCCCGGACCCTCACCCGGCCTTCCCGGACCGCTTCCAGCCGCCGCGGTGCGCTTCGGCCAGTCCCAGGAGCCCGAGCCGGCCCAGGCCCGCGCGGACGGAATCGAGGCTGAGTCCCGCGACGGTGGTGAGCTTGTCCACCGAGGTTGTGGTTCGCAGCGGCAGCGCGTCGAGCAGGATCAGGTCCTCCAGAGTCAGCCCATCCTGGACTGCTGCGTGGCCGGTCTTGTCCTCTGGCAACGATTCGCCGCTGGGAGAGGCAAGCTCCGCAATCTCTCCCGCGTCAGTGACGCAGACTGCACCGCCTTCCCGGAGCAGCCGATGGCACCCTGCGGAGTTGGCGCTGTGCACCGAGCCGGGAACTGCCCCGACTGCCCGGCCCAACGCTTCCGCGTGGTGTGCCGTGTTCAGCGCGCCCGACCTCCACCGGGCCTCCACCACAACCGTGACCGAGGCCAGCGCGGCGATCAGCCGGTTCCGTTGCAGGAATCTGTACCGCGTCGGGGCAGAACCGGGCGGAACCTCGGCCAGGACTGCCCCCTGGTTCGCGACGGTCCGCAGCAGGTCCTCATTTCCGGCGGGATAGAAGCGGTCCACTCCCCCTGCCATCACGGCGATGGTAGGCAGGCCGCCGTCGGTTCCGCCGGCGAGGGCGGCTCGGTGGGCGTGTGCATCGATCCCGTAGGCGCCGCCCGAGATAATCGTGAACCCCCGCTGCGCCAGTGAATACGCGAGATCGCCTGTTACGGAGGCGCCGTAGGAGGTGCTGTCCCTCGAGCCAACCAGTGCAACGGATGTGGCAGGCGGCGGCAGCTCCTGTTCATTTCCTCGCCACCACAGACAGATCGGCTCCTGCAGTCCGAGGTCTGCCAACTGGCGGGGCCATAGTTCGTCGGAGGGGATGACCAGGCGCCCGCCAAGCCTCAGGATGGTGGCAAGGTCGCGTTCGGGGGCCAGGTCCTGGACTCGAGGTGCCCAGCGCTTCCGGGCCGTCGCCAGCCCCGTCCAGCCGCCGGCGGACCCGGTCTCCTCCAGGAGGAGAAATATGTCACGTTCCAGTTCCGTGCCGGCGTGAATCTCACCGGTAGCAATTCTTAGCGCATCCGCAGCGCCGGCGATGCGCACCAGAGCCAGGCCGGTGCAGTCCTGCGGCTCAAAAAGCCGCGACAACGCCGCCCGGGCGGTCCGTTCATTCTCTGTCATGGTGGCGTCCTTTTACACGATGGCTGGATAGGGGCTGCCGCTTGACCGTGCCGGCAGGCAGGGGCGCTCAGGCAGCAGGGGTTGCCTGCCGGAGGCTGAGTGCCAGCCCGATGTCGTCTGCTGCCGGGATGTCGTGGTCGGCCAGATCCGCCACGGTCCAGGCCAGGCGCAACACCCGGTCGTAACCGCGGGCGGTCAGCATCCCGCGCTCCAGGGCATGGTCCAGGATCCGGGTTGCGGGAGCACTGAGGCGGAGGGCGCCCCGGAGTACACGACCGGGCACTTGGGCGTTAGTCTCCAAGCCGAACGGCAGCAGCCGCTGAAGCTGCCGTGTCCGGGCAGCCCGGACACGGGACGCAATGGTGGCGGTATCCTCCTCCACCCCGGGCTGGCCAAAATCGGCCAACGACACCCGCTCCACCTGCAGCTGGATGTCGACCCTGTCCAGCAGTGGCCCGGACATCCGGGCCAGATACCGCCGGCGCATCGTCGGGGTACAAATGCAGTCAATTCCTTTGCCTGTGGCCTTGCCGCAGGGACACGGATTAGCCGCGAGAACAAGCTGGAAGCGGGCAGGGTACGCCGCTGTCCCAGCCGAGCGGTGCAGTACGAGTTCGCCGCTCTCCAGCGGCTGCCGGAGCGCATCCAGGACCCGGCGCTCGTATTCCGGCGCCTCATCGAGGAACAGCACACCTCGGTGCGCCCGGGAAGCGGCCCCGGGCCGTGGGAGCCCGGAGCCACCGCCTATTATGGCCGCTGAGGTGGCGGTGTGGTGGGGGTTCTCATACGGCGGCCTGCGCACCAGTTGCAGGGAGGACGAGGCCAGTGAGCAGAGCGAATGGATGGCAGTGACTTCCATTGCCTCGGCGTCACCAAGGTCCGGCAGGAGGCCGGGAAGCCGCTCGGCCAGCATCGTTTTCCCGGCTCCCGGCGGGCCGGTCAAAAGCAGATGGTGAGCGCCGGCGGCGGCGACTTCCAGGGCCCTGCGGGCATCCGCCTGGCCGGAAACGTCGCACATATCCGGTGGTGTGAGGCTCGGCCCCTCTGCTTCGGCCCGAGGTTCGCCGGTCCCGGGATCGGGCTCGAAGTCGAGGGCCAAATCCTGCGGATCAGCACCGAAATCGAAGGCCAGCCGGGCCAGGGTGGCGTAACCATGCACCCGCGCGCCGGGCACGAGTTCAGCTTCGGCGGCGTTTGCCCGCGCCACAACAATGTCGCAGTAGCCTGCCCGCACCGCAGCCATCACGGCGGGAAGAACCCCGCGGACGGGCCGCAGCCGGCCATCCAGCCCCAGTTCCGCGATGAACACTGTCCGGCCGGTGGAACGCACATCATTGGAAGCCAGCAGGACCGCCATGGCGATGGCTAGGTCGAAGCCGGAGCCGCGTTTTGGCAACGACGCCGGGATGAGGTTGGCCGTGATTTTCCGCCGGCTCAGCGGAATGCCCGAGTTCTGGGCGGCGCTGCGGATCCGTTCCTTCGCTTCGTTCAGGGACGCGTCGGGCAGACCCAAAATGATGAACGCCGGGAGGGTCTGGCCGATGTCGGCTTCGACTTCAACGATGTAGCCGTTGAGCCCCACAAGCGCCACGGAGTAGCTCCGCCCGAGAGCCACCTACCCCACCCCTTTGAGGTGTTCGATAGTGGGCTCGCCGATGCCGTCGTCGAGGACGGCAATCACATCCAGTCGGCGCAGCGGTGCCCGCCGGCTGTGGTCGCGGCACCACGCGGAAGCGAGGCGGTGCAGCCGGGCCAGTTTGTCCACGCCGACGGCTTCGAAAGGATGCCCATAGTCCAGGGAGCTGCGAGTCTTCACCTCTGCGATGACCAAGGTGTCGCCGTCGAGGGCAACAATGTCTACTTCGCCCTCGGAACACCGCCAGTTGCGGTCCAGGATCCGCATGCCGCGGGCTTCCAGGTATCCGGCCGCGAACTCCTCGCCCCGCCGGCCCAGCACGTCTTTAGCTCTCATGTAACCAGCGTGCGGCGGCGGCGCGGGGCAGCCTAGGGCGTCAGGACGCTATGTGGAAAACCACGGCGGCGAAAGCGTTGGCCAGAGGAGTGCGCTGCCGCCCCGGCAGTACCGCGGTCATCGCCGGTAAACCGGGTCAGTTCCCCAGGTCGCCGACCTTGGGAAGGCCGAGCTCCTCGTTGCGCGGGAGCTCTTCGACGTTGACGTCCTTGAAGGTAATTACGCGGACGCTCTTGACGAAGCGGGCGGAGCGGTACACGTCCCAGACCCAGGCGTCCTGGAGCGTCAGGTCGAAATAGACCTCGCCGTCGGCACTGCGGGCCTGCAGGTCAACATGGTTGGCCAAATAGAAGCGCCGTTCGGTCTCGACCACATAGCTGAACAGGCCGACAACGTCGCGGTATTCGCGGTAAAGCTGCAGCTCCATGTCGGTTTCATAGTTTTCAAGGTCCTCGGCACTCATGGTTCCATCTTGCACCATCCGGCGTGGCCCGCGCGCCACGGTCCGTCCCGCGGCGGGCCCCGGCCCCTCCCCGGCGGTCCCGCAGTCGCCCCGGCGGCAAGTTTGATAACCGGCGCCGGGGCGGTGACTAGAGCAGCTGCCAGCTCACCCGGTGGTACGGCGTGGGCCCTGCGACTCGGAGCGCATCCTTGTGTATGGCCGTGCCGTAGCCCTTGTTGACGTCCCAGCCGAAGGCCGGGTATTCGCTGTGCAGCCCGCGCATGATGCCGTCGCGTTCGACTTTGGCCAGGATGGATGCGGCCGCGACACTCAGGCACTGCATGTCCGCCTTGACCAGTGTGTGCACCGGCGCGTCGCAGCCCGGTTCCACCGGGCCGTCCTCGAACAGGGATGGCTGGGCCACCGGCGAGAGCCAGTTGTGGCTGCCGTCCAGCAGCACAACGTCAGGGGTGACCCCGGCGGCGAGGACGGCGAGCCAGGCACGGGTGCCGGCGAGCCGCAGCGCCGCGACGATGCCGACGTCGTCGATCTCTTTCGCTGTGGCGTGCCCAACGGCGTTGGCCACACTCCAGCTCCGGACCAGCGGCACCAGCCGCTCACGGTCCGCCACCTTGAGCAGCTTGCTGTCCCTAACGTCGGCGAGCAGCACCTGCCGCTCGAGGTCCACCACAGTGATTCCCACACTGACGGGTCCGGCGAGGGCACCGCGGCCCACCTCGTCAACGCCCGCGACGAGTCGGGCGCCCGCATTTCGGAAGCGGCGCTCGTAGTCGAGGGTGGGGGCTTGGGACATCGCTGCTGCCGCTACTTTCCGGCCGGCGCGGGTACGTCGCGGAACACGTCGGGGTAGTTGTCGAGGCCGCCGATGCGGTTCAGCGGCCACGCAATGACGGCCGCCCGTCCTTCGATGTCGGCGATGTTGACGAAGCCTCCGTTGCTGTCCGGGTGGGCGCGCGAGTCGGCGGAATGATTCCTGTTATCGCCCATGACCCAAACCTTGCCGTCGGGAACCACAACATCGAAGTCGCGGGCCTGGGGCACCTCGGCGGGGTTGATGTAGGACTCGTCCAGCGGCGCGCCGTTAACCATCAGCCGGCCCCCGGCGTCGCAGCAGACCACGTGGTCGCCCGGAAGCCCCACCACGCGCTTCACCAGGTGCTGCTCCGAGTTGTCCGGCAGCAGACCGATGAATGTCAGGCCGTCCTGCGCCCAGCTGAACGGACCAGCCGCCTTCTGTGCCGCAGGAACCAGCCAGCCCTGGGTGTCCTTGAACACCACGACGTCGCCGCGCTCCAGGGCGAACGGTTCCGGGACCAGAAGGTTCACAAAGATGCGGTCGTTGACGTCCAGGGTGTTGACCATTGACTCGGACGGAATGTAGAAGGCCCGGAAGAGGAAGGTCTTGATCAGGAAGGAGAGCACAATGGCGACGAGCACCACGGTGGCCACTTCCTTCACCCAAAGGAACAGCGGACTGTGCCGCTCCTGGGCTTTCGCCTTGCGGGCACGCTTCGACGCGCGACCCGCATGGGCGGGTCCGCCCGCGGCCGGAAGATCCGCAGCGTGCTCCCTGGCTGGGATTGCCGAGGAAACCCAGGGCTCGTCCTGGCCCTGCGGATCGGGATTCCGGGGTCCGGTCTCGGGCATCTACTGTCCGTTCTTCGCTGTCGTGGTGGTGGCCGCGGACGGCCGAGCTACTGCTGCAAATCTATCAAGCGGCCAAATGATCTGAACCGGCCTGCCAATCACGCGCTCCAGCGGCACCATGCCCCCGCCTGGGGCGCCCAGAAGGCTGCGGGAATCGGCGGACAGGGAGCGGTGGTCCCCCATCAGCCAGAGGCGGCCGGGCGGAACGAGCACGGAGAATTTCAGTTCGCTTGGGGCGTCCCCCCCGTACAGATAGGGTTCCGCAACTTGCTGGCCGTTCACTGTGAGGTGGCCGCCGGCGTCACAGCAGACCACGTGGTCACCGGGAAGGCCGATGACGCGTTTGACGTAGCTTTCATCTGCACCTGACACGCCGACCCAGTGCCCCACGCCGCTGAGAAAGTCCAGCACCGGGCCGTTGCCGCTGTTGAGCGGGGCGAAAGAGCCGCGGCCGTCGAAGACAACGACGTCGCCGCGGCCCACCGGCTCGGCCCGGAAGTCCGTTCGGGACACCAGGATCCTGTCCCCCTCGCGCAGGAGCGGCTCCATCGACGCGGAGGGGATGTAGTAGACGTCGAGCCAGACCGAGCGGACCAGGCCGCTGATGAGCACGGCCAGCAACACGGCCAGCAACACAAAACGCCAGCCGAGTTTCCTGGGCTGGCGTTGTGTGTGTTCCATGATCCGTATCCTCCAGCGCATTTATGACGCAAACAGCGCTGTCAAGGATGTTCCGGCGCTGGCCGGACACGGTCGGTGGACCACTAGTAGTCCAGAAGGACTTACTTTGCGGGCTGGAAGTCGCGCTTTTCCTTGATCTTCGCGGCCTTGCCACGCAGGTTGCGCATGTAGTACAGCTTGGCGCGGCGCACGTCGCCCTTGGAGACGAGCTCGATCTTGTCGATGATCGGGGAGTGCACCGGGAAGGTACGCTCCACACCGACGCCGAAGGAGACCTTGCGGACGGTGAAGGTTTCGCGGAGACCGTCGCCGTGGCGGCCCAGGACAAAGCCCTGGAATACCTGGACACGGGAGTTCTTGCCTTCGATGATGTTCACGTGAACCTTGAGGGTGTCACCCGCGCGGAACGTCGGAACATCGGTGCGCAGCGAGGCTGCGTCTACGGAATCGAGGATATGCATTGATTCACTCCTGGTGAACGCCACAGGTCCTTCACGTTAGGTCACGGCGGCCAAGCCCGGGCGCAAGAGCGGCCCGGAAATTCCCGCCGAAAAAGTGTCGCTCCGGCCCTGTCAGGAATTGACGGAGCCGGGGTGCCGCGCTGTTGGTGACGCTCCCCCTGTGGCAGGTTCGCAACCCAGCAGGCACAAGGACTAATTTTGCCACACCCGGGGCCATCCAGCCAATCCGGTTAATCGGATTGGCCGCCGGCGTCGGCGCGGCGCAGCAGGCGGCCGTCGACGACGTTGTATCCGAGGTCCGCGAAAGCGGTACGGTCCGCGCGCGGCAGCTTGCCGGCGTCGAACTCCGCAAGCAGGTCCGGACGGCGTTCGGCGGTACGCCGGTACTGTTCGTGCCGGCGCCACTGGGCGATCTTGCCGTGGTTGCCGCTGAGCAGCACCGCCGGAACCTCACGATCCCGCCAGCTGGCGGGCTTGGTGTAGACGGGGTACTCGAGCAGCCCGTCCGAGTGCGATTCCTCGACGAGGGATTCGGGGTTGCCGACGACGCCGGGCAACAGGCGTCCGATGGCCTCCACCATCGCCAGTACCGCCACTTCGCCGCCGTTGAGCACGTAGTCGCCCAGGCTCATGGGGCGTACGGCGAAGTGTTCGGCGGCCCATTCCATCACGCGCTCGTCGATGCCCTCGTAGCGTCCGCAGGCGAACACCAGCCGGTCTTCCTCCGCCAGCTTGTGGGCCGTGGCCTGGCTGAACCGCTCCCCCGCCGGCGATGGCACGATCAGGACCGGCTTCGCTGCGCCGACCGGCCGGTCCGCAGCGACGGCGGCCAAGGCCTGGGCCCAAGGTTCGGGCTTCATGACCATGCCGGCTCCGCCGCCGTACGGGGTGTCGTCAACGGTTCGGTGCCGGTCCGTGGTGAACCCGCGGAGGTCGTGGACGTTGAGCTCCAGCAGCCCGTCCTGGCGGGCCTTGCCAATCAAGGACAGTTCCAACGGTGCCAGGTACTCGGGGAAGATGCTGACGACGTCGATCCTCATTTAGGCTACGTCTCCTGCGTCGTCGGACCCGGCGGCAGCGGAAGACGCGGGGGCGGTGGCGGACCCGGCAGCATTGGTCGACGCGGGGGCGGACGCCGGCGTGTCGCCGGTCTTGGCCTCGTCCTCGGCATTGACCTCAAAGAGTCCCGGCGGCGGGGTGACCAGGACGTAGCCTTCCCCGACATTGACCTCGGGGACAATCTGCTCCACAAACGGGATCAGCACTTCGGTGCCGTCGGCAGCGGTGACTACGAGCAGGTCCTGGACCGGAAGGGTCCGGAGACCGGAGACCTTGCCGACCACCGCGTCCCCGACGCGCACCTCCAGGCCTTCGAGTTCGTGCTCGTACCAGCCTTCATCATCGTCATCATCGTCGAGTTCTTCGGTTTCAACAAAGAGTTTGGCGCCGCGGAGGGTCTCCGCCTCATTGCGGGTCTCGATTTCTTCGAACGCCAGCAGCAAAATGTCCTTGTTCCAGCGGGCACTGAGGACGGTGAGCGTCCCTGTTGTGGCCGGCTCCACCACAAACTGGGTCCCGGGGACGAAGCGGTCGCCGGGCGCATCGGTGAGCACCTGGACAGTCACTTCGCCGCGGATGCCGTGGGGCTTGCCGATTCGTGCCACCTGAAGCTGCATCTGTTCCTCTGTTCGGGTAAATGGGGATGTGGATCTAGGGGGAAAACAGTCCGGCCCCTCCACCATTATCTGGTGAAGGGGCCGGACTCAAGACAAATGCTGCTGAAAGCGTTACCGGCGGCGGTCGGTATCGACGACGTCGACCCTGACCGGTTCGCCGTCCGTCAGCGCCGCCACCACAGTGCGCAAGGCGCGTGCGGTGCGGCCCTGGCGGCCGATCACCCGTCCGAGGTCGTCCTGATGAACGCGCACTTCGAGGGTGTCCCCGCGGCGGTTGTTCTTCGCACTGACCTTGACATCCTCAGGACTGTCAACGATCCCGCGGACGAGGTGTTCGAGCGCTTCTGCCAGCAATTTACTCAGCCTCGGTGGTCTCTGCTGCTGCGTCGGCGGGGGCCTCGGCTGCGTCGTCCTTCTTGGCCTTCTTGGTGATGGCTTCCGGGATAATCACGGAACCCTTTTCCGGGGTAACGAAGGCAGCCTTGGGAGCCTTGGTCTTCAAGGTGCCCTCCTGGCCCGGGAGACCCTTGAACTTCTGCCAGTCACCGGTGATCTTGAGGATCGCGGCGACCTGCTCGGACGGCTGTGCGCCGACGCCGAGCCAGTACTGGGCACGGTCCGTGTCGACCTCGATGTACGAGGGCTCTTCGGTCGGGTGGTACTTGCCGATCTCTTCGATGGCACGGCCGTCACGCTTGGAGCGTGCGTCCATGACGACGATACGGTAGTACGGTGCGCGCATCTTGCCAAAGCGCTTAAGGCGAATCTTTACGGCCACTTTTGTGGTCACTCCTGTTTCTGAAACGGGGTCGAGCCCGGCGTTCTGCACCCGTGGGGCGGGCCATACTAGGGGGTTCTAAAAGGACAAGATCCGGACGCGGAGAGAGGGGCCACGCAGATCAAGTACCTGTCCATTGTGCCAGATCAGCGCGGGGATTTCGACTTGACACCCGCAACCGGTCCGGCCAAAGGACATCCGGCGCGTCAGGACGTCCAGACGTAGAGCCCGGACTTGCTGGCGGGGTCGACGGCGGCGGCAAGGTCGGCGAGCTGGCGGACATAGCGGACGGCTTGCTCCGCACCAAAGGGCATGTCCTCCTCGGCCGCCCAGCTTTCGGCGACGTCGTCGAGGATTTCGCCTTCACCTTCGGTCTCATAGCTGAGCAGTTCCGCCAGCGCGCGGACCATCGCCGGCGGGACCCCGAGCAGGGAATCGCTGGCGACGTCCACCATGGCCAGCTCGTAGTCGGCGCCGGCTGCGTGGACGGCGGTTCCTGCCAGGTCGCCGAGGCGCTCTATTTCAAAGTCGGTAATCTCGGCGATCCGCACCGCCGCGGGAATGGCTGCAGCCCCGCCGTCGAGTGCGGCTGCACGTTTGAGGGCTTCATCGTGGGTGGAGACAAAGACTTCGGTGAATCCCATGGAGCTCGTCCTTAGTTGTCTGGCGGCGCCGGGCCGCATTGCTGGCGTCTCTTCAGCCTAACCGCTTCACTGCAGCCGCGCCCGGGATGGACATGCCCTCCGCCGCCCGCAGCCACTGGACATATCCCCGCTATGCCCACTTCCGGCCGCGACCAGTGGACATGTCCAACTCCCCTGCCGGCCACCAGTGGACATGTCCAGAGCCTTGCCCAGCCCGCTTCCGCGCTCAGCGCACGGCGACGCGGATCCGGTTCCGCCACGGGTCCTCGAAGCGCAGTTCAGCCCCGGTGTGGTGGGACTGGACCCCTGCGGCCTTGAGGCGGTCCGCGAGGGCCCCGACGTCGTCTCCGGCCGGTACTTCGATCAGCACCTCGCCGAGCCCCAGGGTGTCCCGGCGGGGTCCGGCGCCCCGGCTGTTCCAGACGTTCATGGCCATGTGGTGGTGGTAGCCGCCGGCCGAGACGAACAGTGCTTGGCCGTGCATGGCCAGCGTTTTTTCGAATCCGAGGGTGCCGACATAAAAATCCTCGGCGGACCGGACGTCGCCGACCTGCAGGTGGACATGCCCAACGCCGGCGCTGGCCTCGCGCTGCCCGGCCACGGACTCCTCGGTGAGGAACTCTTCCAGGTAGCGCTGTGGCGGGAGGGCCAGGCTGTCCATCATCACGTTTTTGCCGTCCCAGGACCAGGCGTCACGTGGGCGGTCCCAGTACAGCTCGATCCCGTTGCCCTCGGGATCCGTGAAGTAGAAGGCTTCGCTGACCAGATGGTCGGCGCTGCCGCTGAAGGACTGCGGCTGGTACTGCGCGGCGCTGGCGACGGTGGCGGCGAGGGACTGCTGGTCCTCGAACAACAACGCGGTGTGGAAGAGGCCGGCCTCGCCGCGGGACGCGGCCCTCAGTCCGGGCGCCGGCGCGAGGTGGACCAGCGGCTTCTGCCGGCGCCCGAGGTAGAGGCCGCCGTCCTGCTCGGCCACGATGTCCAGGCCGAGGGCGCGCTGGTAGTAGTCGGTCATAAGCTTCAGGTCGCCAACCTTGAGCATCACGGCGCCCATCGTCAGGGCGGCCGGAAGGAGATCCTGGGTGCTGGCTTCTGCGGTCATGTGATCACTCCGGTGCTTTGAGGGCCACCGACGCTCGATGACCTAGATATATATCTAAAGTACTTGAAGCTTCAACTTATTCCAAGTGAGCCGGGTTTATCCCTAACGGACCGGTTCGCCGCGCAGCACGATGTGCCTCAGCTCCTGCAGTGCGGCCAGGTTGCCGCGTGGATCCTCTGTGCAGACCAGGACGTCGGCGCTGGCGCCGTCGGTGATACCGGGCGCGCCCAGCCAGTCCCGGGCGGCCCATGCGCCGGCGTCGAGCGCCGCAAGGGCCGGCAGCCCGGCTGCGTGCAGCGCCTGGATTTCATCAACGATGCGCCCATGTTTAATAACGCTTCCGGCGTCCGTCCCGGCATAGATGGCTACGCCGGCTTCGAAGGCCTCAAGGACACGTTCTGCCCGGCGCTCCCATAAGGCGCGCATATGCTCCGCGTACCGGGGAAACTTCGCCTCGGCCTGTGCGGCGATGTCGGGGAAGGTGGCGATGTTAATGAGCGTGGGGACGATCGGCACACCCTGTTCGACGAATCTCGGAAGATGCCGCGGCAGCAGGCCCGTGGCGTGTTCGATGCAGTCGATTCCGGCGTCCAGCATGTCATCCAGGGTGCTTTCGGCGAAGCAATGGGCCGTGACCCGGGCGCCTTCATCGTGGGCGGCCCAGACGGCGTCCTTGAGCACCGCCGCGGGAAACGAGGGGGCGAGGTCGCCGTCGTCGCGGTTGATCCAGTCCCCCACCAGCTTGACCCAGCCGTCGCCGGCGCGCGCCTGCTTGCGCACGGCTTCCACCAGCTCCGGGGGCTCCACCTCGACGGCGAAGCCACGGAGGTACCTCCGGGTCCTGGCGATGTGCCGGCCGGAACGGATGATGCGCGGTAGCTCCGTCCGGTGTTGGAGCCAGCGGGTGTCGTGGACGGCTCCGGCGTCGCGGACCAGCAGGGTGCCGGCGTCACGGTCGGTCCTGGCCTGTTCCTCCGCCAGCTGCGCCGGCACGTCCCCGCCCGGACCCAGTCCGATGTGGCAGTGCGCGTCAACCAGCCCGGGGATGACCCAGCCGTCGAGAACGAGGTCCGGGGCGAGTGCGGGACGGTCAAAGGTCAGCAGGCCGTCGACCGACCAGAGGCCCCGGCGTTCCCGGTCGGGGCCGGTAAGGATGGGTCCGGTGAACTCGATGATGCGGGTCATGGGATCAAGCCTATTGCGCAGGGCGCTTCCGGAAACGGCTAGGAGGCATGGGCGTGCTGTTGCCGGCCAACATCGGCGATAAACGCCCGGATCAGCCGGTTTCCCTCCGCCGAGTCCTGGGGCCTGTGCCCGCCCGCCGCTGTGCGGTGCACGGCACCGGTGTCACGCAAATAGCCTGCGATCTCTTCATACAGCGGTTCCCAGCCGCCGGTCAGCACCAAAGTGGGGACACCGGGGACGATCTGCAGCGGAGCTTCCCAGGCCGGAGCCTGGAGACGCAGGCGGCACGCCTCACGCTGGTCTTCCGGGTTCGGGTCACCGAGGCCCGCCTGGGCCGGGCTCTGGGCCGCAAACACCCGGCGGACGAATTCGCGGTGGAAGTCCTCATCGCTTAGGTGCTGGCGGACCTCGAAGAGCGGCTGCATCAGCGCCCGGTGCGCTGCCGTCGCCGGCAGCTCCGCGGTGAGTGACAGACAGGCCGGCTCCACCAGGGTCAGCGAGTGCACCAGCTCAGGCCGTTCGACGGCGGCCATCATCGCGGCGATGGCCCCCTGGGAGTGTGCCACAACGTGTCCGCCGGCCTGGCCGCGGCCGTCGTCGGCCAGGGCCCGCAGCACAATGGCGGCATCGGCGCAGAAGTCCGTTTCCAGCGGCTCCTCGACCGGGTCATACCCGTGCCGGCGCAGGAACAGGGCGTCGTAGCTCAGCGCCATACCATGCTGTTTCGGCCACGCGGCAGCGCCGAAGCTGCCCGCCCCGTGGACGAAGACTACGCGCTGCTTGAACATGGTCTAACCCTATGGCACCGGTCCGACAACGGGCCGCCGACATCGCTGCCGCCAGCGCCTATTTGCCGCCGCCGAGGAACTTGTCAAAACCCTTGGGCAGGTTCAATTGGGAGGGGTCGAAGTCTGTGCCCTGCTGCCCGAACGAGGCACCGGTCGGCAGTGCCTTGGCACCCTCGGTCCGGCGGGCCTGGGCGTCCTTGAGCTCCTGGGCGGCCTTGGCCGGGTTGCCGGAGCGGGCTTTTTTCTTGGGCGCGCTCTTTCCGCCCTTGCGGGCCCCGCCGCCACCCATCCCCGGCATCCCCGGCATTCCGGGCATGCCGCCGCCGGCAGCCATCTTCTTCATCATCTTCTGCGCCTGCATAAAGCGTTCCAGCAGGCCGTTGACCTCGGACACGTGCACACCGGATCCACGGGCAATCCTGGCCCGGCGGGAACCGTTGATGATTTTGGGTGCGACACGTTCGTGCGGCGTCATGGAACGGACGATCGCCTCGACGCGGTCGATCTCGCGCTCGTCAAACTGCTCGAGCTGCTGCCGGATGTTCTGCGCTCCCGGCATCATCATGAGCATCTTCTTCATGGAACCCATATTGCGGATCTGCTGCATCTGGGCCAGGAAATCGTCCAGGGTGAAGTCTTCCTGGTCGGCGAATTTCTTCGCCATCCGGGCAGCTTCGTCCTTGTCCCAGGACTTCTCCGCCTGCTCAATCAGGGTCAGCACGTCACCGAGATCAAGGATGCGTGAGGCCATCCGGTCCGGGTGGAAAAGCTCGAAGTCGTCCAGGCCTTCACCGGTGGACGCGAACATCACCGGCTTGCCGGTGACGGAGGATACCGAAAGCGCGGCACCGCCGCGGGCGTCTCCGTCGAGCTTTGAGAGCACAATACCGGTGAAGTTGACGCCTTCGTCGAAGGCCATGGCCGTGTTGACGGCGTCCTGGCCGATCATGGCGTCGACCACAAACAGCACTTCATTCGGAACGATGGCCCGGCGGATCTGGCGTGCCTGTTCCATCATCTCGGCGTCGACGCCGGTCCGGCCGGCGGTATCCACGATCACAACATCGTGCAGCGTCCGCTTTGCTTCTTCGACGCCGGCACGGGCGACGGCGACCGGGTCGCCGGCCGGGTGGTCCAGCTCGGTGGAGGTGGCGCCGGGGTGCGGGGCGAAGACCGGCACCCCGGCACGCTGGCCCACCACCTGGAGCTGCGTGACGGCATTGGGGCGCTGCAGGTCGCAGGCCACCAGCATGGGGCTGTGGCCCTGCGCCTTGAGGTGCTTGGAGAGCTTGCCTGCAAGCGTTGTTTTGCCGGCACCCTGGAGACCGGCCAGCATGATGATCGTGGGGCCGGTCTTCGCGAGGCGGATCCGGCGGGTTTCGCCGCCCAGGATCTCGACGAGCTCCTCGTTGACGATCTTGACGATCTGCTGGCCCGGGTTCAGCGCTGCGGAGACTTCCGCTCCGAGGGCCCGCTCGCGGACCCTGCCGGTGAATTCGCGGACCACCGGAACGGCGACGTCGGCGTCCAGGAGGGCGCGCCGGATTTCGCGGACCGTAGCGTCAACGTCCGCCTCGGTCAGGCGGCCCTTGCCACGGAGGTTCTTGAAGGTTGCTGTCAACCGGTCAGAGAGTGAATTGAACACGCGCCGTGCACTTCTTTCAGTGGATCTACAGTTGGCGGCCGGTCCGGCTCGCCAGTGTCGCGACTGAGGTTCGCCTGAACGAACCGCCTCGACAACGGGACTCGACTATCTAGGGTACCAAGACGCGCCTTGATGATGGCATGCTGACGTAGGTGACCAGTCAAAATTCAGTAAAGACCCTGCTCATCCTGGGCGCCTCGGGCGACCTGACCGGCAGGCTGCTGCTGCCGGGTCTCGCCCGGCTCGTCTCCCGGGGACGTGCCGGCGGACTGACCCTGGTGGGCGCCGGCTCGGATCCCTGGACCCCGGACCAATGGGCCGAACGCCTCGAAGAGTCCTTCGCCGACGCGAACTCCCAGGCCGGTGCAGATGGCCGGCGGGAGCTGAAGCGCATCCGCGGCACCACCAGCTACCGCCGGATCGACGTCACCGCGGCCGGGCAACTGGCCGGCCTGCTGGCGGAGCTGCAGGGGCCCGTGGCGGTCTACTTCGCCCTGCCGCCGCATATCAGCCAGCTGGCGTGCGAGGCGCTGGATCCCGGCCAGGTGCCCGCGGGGACCCGCCTGGTGATGGAAAAACCGTTCGGTTCCAGCGAGGAGTCAGCCCGGCACCTCAACGAAACCCTGGCCGCGCTGGTCCCGGAGGACCACATTCACCGGGTGGACCACTTCCTGGGCAAGGCGACGGTTCTAAATATCCTGGGGCTCCGGTTCGCCAACGCCTTCCTGGAGCCGGTTTGGAACCGCGAGCACATCGAACGGGTCGAGATTGTCTTCGACGAGGACCTCGCGCTGGAGGGCCGGGCCCGCTACTACGACGGCGCCGGCGCCCTGCGCGACATGATCCAGAGCCACCTGTTGCAGATCATGGCATTGATGGCGATCGAGCCACCGGCCTCGGTACATGAACGCGATCTCCGCGATGCCGTGGCGACGGTGCTGCGGGCCAGCAGCATCAAGGCGCCCTTCGCGAAAAGCACCCGCCGCGCCCGTTATACCGCGGGATCGATCGACGGCCGGAAGGTACCGGACTATGCCAAGGAGGACGGCGTAGACGCGTCCCGGGGCACGGAGACGCTGGCCGAGGTCGAGGTGCAGATCGAGAACTGGAGGTGGCAGGGTGTCCCCTTTATCCTGCGCTCCGGAAAGGCCCTGGGCACCCAACGCAAGGAAGCCGTGGTGACCTTCCGCCCGGTCCCGCAGCTGCCCAAGGGCTTCAGCGGGGTGGCTTCCCCCAACCAGCTCAGGATCGGCTTCGGACCGGACACACTCCAGTTCGACGTCGATGTAAACGGCCCCGGCGACGTCCTCAGCCTGGACCGCGCCACCCTCAAGGCTGAGCTCAGCGCCTCCGATCTGCTGCCGTACGGGGAGGTGCTCGAAGGGGTCCTGACCGGGGACCCCCTGCTTTCGGTCCGCGCCGATACTGCCGAAGACTGCTGGCGCATCCTGGGGCCGGTCTTGAAGGCCTGGGACCGGGACAGCGCACCGCTTGAAGAGTACGCAGCCGGAAGCGGCGGACCGGCGGGCTGGCTGGCCTGAGGGCCGCCGCTGTGCTTCCCGCCGGAGCCACCGGGACAGAGAAGAAGCGGGCCGGGTACCCTTCCAGGTTCCCGGTCCGCTTCTTGTTGAGCGCCCGGCTAGATTGCCGCCGCTCCGCGTTCCCCGGTGCGGACCCGCACCGCTTCGAACACATCCATCGTCCAGACCTTGCCGTCACCGGCGCGGCCGGTGTTCGAGCTGGCGATGATGACATCGAGGATGTCGTCTGCCTGTTCGTCGGTCGCCAGCACCTCTACCCTGATCTTGGGCAGCAGGTCCACGTTGTACTCGGCGCCGCGGTACACCTCGGTGTAGCCGCGCTGCCGGCCGTAGCCGCTTGCTGCGCTGACCGTGAGGCCCTGCACGCCGTAGGCTTCAAGCCCTTCACGGATAGTGTCGAGTTTTTCCGGCCGGACAATTGCTGTGATCAGTTTCATGCCTCCACACTTTCCTTACCCGCTGCTGCGGTCGTTTTGCCGTTGGCTGCCGGGTCCACAGTCCGGGCGGCGGGGGCCGCTGCGGCCTGGGCCTTGCCGGTAATGAGTTCGTGCAGCGGCGTGAAGCTTCCGCCGTGGCCGCCGACTCCGAATTCGTAGGCCGTTTCGGCGTGCAGGCTCAGGTCCACGCCCACCACTTCCTGTTCCGGGGAAACCCGGAAACCCATGGTCTTGTGGATCGCAAACGCAATAATCGAAGTCATCACTGCGGAGTAGGTGATGGCGATGCCGGCCACTGCGAGCTGGGCCCAGAGCTGGGTGAAGCCGCCGCCGTAGAAGAGGCCGCCGCCGACACCATCAGCCGGGAGGGCGATAAAGCCCAGGGCCACGGTGCCGATGATGCCCGAGACAAGGTGGACACCAACAACGTCAAGCGAATCGTCGAAACCCCAGCGGAATTTGAGACCGACGGCGAGCGCGGAGGCCACACCGGCCACAACGCCGAGGCAGAGCGCACCAACCGGGCTGACATTGGCGCAGGCCGGGGTGATGGCGACGAGGCCGGCGACCACACCGGAGGCTGCGCCGAGTGAGGTGGGGTGACCATCGCGGATCCGTTCCGTGACGAGCCAGCCGAGCATTGCCGCGGCGGGGGCCGCCAGGGTGTTGACCCAGATCAGGCCGCCCTGTTCCGCCGTCGTTGCTGCGCCGCCGTTGAAGCCGAACCAGCCGAACCACAGGATGGCGGCACCGAGCATCACAAAGGGGATGTTGTGCGGGCGGTGGTTGGGGTCCTTGCCGAAGCCCTTGCGGTTACCGATGATCAGCACGAGGATCAGTGCTGCTACACCGGCGTTGATGTGGACCACGGTGCCGCCGGCGAAGTCGATTGCCGGGCCGAGGGCCTTGCCGATGGCGCCGTCCGCGCTGAACAGCCCGCCGCCCCAGACCATGTAGGCCAGCGGCGCGTACACCAGGGTGACCCAGACGGGGACGAAGACGGACCAGGCGCCGAACTTGGCGCGGTCAGCAATTGCGCCGCTGATCAGTGCGACGGTAATGATCGCGAAGGTGGCTGCGTAGCCGACCTTGATGAGCCCGTCAGGGGTGTTGATGCCCTCCAGACCGAAAGTGGCAAAAGGATTCCCTACTATTTGCAGGAAGCCCTCGCCGGAGCTCATCGAGGAGCCCCAGAGCACCCAGACGACACCAACCATGCCGATGGAGATAAAACTCATCATCATCATGTTCAGGGCGGCCTTGGCGCGCGTCATGCCGCCATAGAAGAATGCGAGTCCGGGTGTCATGAACAGCACGAGTGCTGCTGCCACCATTAGCCATACGTGACCTGCGGTAAGTTCCATGGTGCACGTCCTCCTTGCTTGGATGCGGTCGGAAAGTTAATGTTGCGGAATTCTCCGCGTGCCTCAACGCGGTTTGCGTTCTAAGAAGATCTTGGCGGGAGCGTGTTTCGCCGGCAGAGGATTTAGATTGCCGGCGCGTTACAAGAACCTCCCGGAAGTAAATGGTGCAAATCCTTCTTGTTACGGTTATGTTTCACGCGTTCCACCGCGCGCCCTCCCCCGCCCGAATCCCCAGGAAGCCACCACCATGAGTAAGTCCCCCCGCCCCGCGGGATCACCGCCCCGGGCCGACACCCTGAACAGCGGCAAGGCGGTGCTGCCCCGGGACATCAAGGTGATGCTGGTGGCCGCTTTCCTGATCGCCCTGGGCTTCGGCCTGGTGGCGCCGGTACTCCCCCAGTTCGCCACCACGTTCGACGTCGGCGCGACGGCGGCCGCTGTGATCGTGAGTATTTTCGCCTTTATGCGGCTGGTCTTCGCACCTGCCGGCGGCGCGTTGATCGTGCGCCTCGGCGAACGGCCGGTCTATGTGGCCGGACTGCTGATTGTTGCAACGTCGACGGCGGCGTGCGCCTTCGCGCAGGACTACTGGCAGCTGCTGGTTTTCCGGGGCCTCGGCGGCGCCGGCTCGGTGATGTTCACGGTGGCCTCGATGGCCCTGGTGGTCAGGCTGGCGCCGCCGGAGAGCCGTGGCCGGGTTTCCGGCGCCTACGCCTCGGCGTTCCTGATCGGCAACGTGTGCGGCCCGGTGGTGGGCGGGCTGCTGGCCGGCTTTGGTCTGCGGGTACCGTTTCTGGTCTACGCGGCTGCCCTGATCCTGGCAGCCCTCGTGGTGCAGACCCAGCTAAGTCATGTGCCGGCCGCCGCACGCCGGGACGGGAACGCGCTGCCGGCGATGGAGCTCGGGGCGGCGCTTCGGGACAGCGCCTACCGGGCCGGGCTGTTCTCCAGCTTCGCGAACGGCTGGGCAACCTTTGGCGTCCGGATGGCCACGGTGCCGCTCTTCGCTGTCGCCGCCCTGAACGCCGGCCCGGAATCTGCGGGCTGGGCGCTGGCAATGTTCGCCGGCGCCAACGCGGTGGCGTTGACGTTCTCCGGCAGGCTCGCGGACAGCCTGGGCCGCAAACCGATGATGATCGCCGGCTTGCTGGTCACCGGGACCGCCACGGCAACGATCGGGTTCACGCACGAGCTGCCGTGGTTCCTCGCCGCCACCGCGGCCGCCGGAATCGGGTCAGGCCTGCTGGGCCCGGCCCAGCAGGCCGCCATGGCCGATGTGATCGGCAACGAGCGCTCCGGCGGAAGGGTCCTGGCAATCTTCCAGATGACCTCCGATAGCGGCGCGATCATCGGCCCGGTCCTGGCCGGTCTCCTCGCGGACCGGTTGGGCTACGGCTGGGCGTTTGGGGTCACCGGCGGTGTCCTCATCGCGGCTGCCGCAGGCTGGCTGCTGGCCCGCGAAACGTTCCAGCGGCCGGCGGCGCGCGGCGCCTGATCCCAGCTAGGGCTTCCGGACCGCTGCCGGGTCCGCGTCAACGCTCACCGGCGGACTTCGTTAGGCTGGTGCCAGTCCCCACCCAGAAGCCGGAGAAGTTTGTTATGCCCCCCCAAGAACATTCGACCGAGAACGCCCCCGACGACAGACCTGAGGCCGGCGCCGGGAGCAAGCACAGGAAAATCCGGCCCGCTGCCGTGGTGTCGGTCATCGCGGTCCTGGCCGTAATCGCCTCGCTGGTGCTCTTCCTCAGGCCGGCTGGGGACGGCGACGCGGCGGCGGCACCTTCCCCGACAGCCAGTTCGGCGTCGACACCCTCGACTAGCTTGCCGCCGGCTCCGGCCGTCACCTACTACAAACAACCCGGACCCGGCGCCGGGTCACCGCTGGAAGCGGTGGAACCCTTGAAGGTGACGGTTGCCAAGGATCAGGTGGGCACGTCCCTGAGCAAGGGATTGGTCGGCATCTCACTCGAGGCCACCGACCTCGGTGATCCCGTCCTCAGCGGCAGCAACGCCTCGATCGTCAAGCTGTTCAAAGAGGCCGACCAGCCGGTGCTGCGATTTGGCGGCAACGCCGTCGACCGGCGGTTCTTTTGGACCTCCAGCAACGAGCCGGTTCCCGCCAGCTACCAGGGCGATGCCGCCCACCCGGTCCGTGCCGTCGGACCCGCGGACCTCAGCCGCCTGAATACGCTGCTGGTGGCCGCAGACGCAACGGTCAGCCTCACCGTCGATCTGGGCCACTACGACCCGAACCGCGCTGCGGATATGGCCAAGCACGCGGCGCAGATCTTCGGACCCCGGCTGCTGAGCTTTACTGTCGGCAACGAACCCAACGGCTTCGGCTCCAACGGCGTCCGCCCGGGGGACTACAACGTTCAGAAGTACGTCACGGAGCTCAAGGCCTACGCCAACGCGATGAACGCCGTGGCGCCGAACGTTCCGATTTCCGGTCCGGGCGCTTACGACCAGAAGTGGTGGCAGCCCTTCATTGATGCAGACATTCCACAGAAGAAGATCCTGTCCTTCCACAACTATCCGATGTACAGCTGCGACGGAAAAGTGGATCCGTTGGCGTCGCCCACCATGGCCAACCTGATGAACAAACTGATGCATGACCGCGCGGCAGACTACCAGCAGGCCGCGCTCAAGGCCGGCCGCGATGCGGGCCTGGAAGTGTGGCTTCCGGAGACCGGTATTGCCGCCTGTCCCGGGTCCAACGAGACTTCCCGCACCCACGGCTCGGCCCTCTGGACCGCTGACTATGCCCTGAACGCCGCACAACTGGGCATTACCCGGATCGGTTTCCACAGCTCGCTTCAGACGTGCAAGGGTGGTCCGCCCATGTCCGTCATCTGCAGCGGCGGCCCCTACCTGAAGCCGGACGGCGTCATCACCGGCCGGGCCAACTTCTTTGGCCTGTCCATGGTTGCCGAGATGGAAGGCGGGAAGTTCCTGAAACTGGACTCGACGGGCGGCGGCCTGATGTTCAGCTACGCCCTGCAGAACGCTGACGGGAGCACCACAGTGGTCCTGGTCAACGAGAACAATCCGGAGAAGGCCGCCCAGGCAGCCGTCACCCTCACCCTGCCCGGGAAGGCGCTGACCGGAACCATGACCCAGCTCTCCGGGCCGAGCTTTGGCGCTGAGGACAGCACAGTGATCGACGGCGCCAAGTCCGAGCCGGTTCCGATTGCAGAGCGCGCCACTGTCGAAGGTTTCGCGTACGGCTCACCGACCCAGCAATTCAAGCTGACCGCGGGCACTGTCACGGTCCTGAACTTCACGTACTAGGTCCACAAAAAAACTGGCTCCCAGCTGGTGTCGTTGCCGGAACCCGGACGACACCACCTGGGAGCCAGTTGGATTTAAGCGGCGTTGTGGCTGCGGGACTAGTTCAGGATGGCGTCCACGAAGCTCTCGGCGTCGAACGGGGCGAGGTCATCCGCTCCCTCGCCGAGGCCGATGAGCTTGACCGGGACGCCCAGCGACTTCTGGATGGCGACCACAATTCCACCCTTAGCCGTTCCGTCCAGCTTCGTCAGGACGATGCCGGTGATGTTGACGACCTCGGCGAACACCCTGGCCTGGTTCAGGCCGTTTTGTCCGGTGGTGGCGTCGAGGACGAGCAGTACCTCATCGACCTCGGCAAGCTTCTCGATGACGCGTTTGACCTTCCCCAGTTCGTCCATCAGGCCGGTCTTGTTCTGCAGGCGCCCGGCGGTATCGATCATCACGACGTCGACTTCCTGGTCGATGCCTGCCTTGACCGCCTCGTAGGCGACGGAGGCCGGATCGGCACCATCGACGTCGGACTTTACCGTGGCCACGCCGACCCGCTGGCCCCAGGTGGCGAGCTGCTCGGCGGCGGCGGCGCGGAAGGTGTCCGCCGCGCCGAGGAGGACGTCCTTGTCTTCGGCCACAAGCACCCGGGCGAGTTTGCCCACCGTGGTGGTTTTGCCAACACCGTTGACGCCCACGACCAGCACAATGGCGGGCTTGTCGGCGTGGCGTTCGACGCGGAGCGCCCGGTCCATGGTCGGGTCGACGAGCTTGATGAGTTCCTCGCGCAGCAGGGCTTTGACCTGCTCCGGCGAGCGGGTGCCGAGCACCTTGACGCGTTCGCGGAGCGCGTCCACGAGCTGCAGGGTCGGCTCGGTGCCAAGGTCGGCGAGCAGGAGGGTCTCCTCCACCTCGTCCCAGACGTTCTCATCGATCTTGTCGGCGGAGAGCAAAGCCAGCAGGCCCTTGCCAAGGATGTTGTTGGACTTCACCAGTCGTTCGCGAAGGCGGATCAGGCGGCCTGCCACCGGCAGGGGGGTGTCTACCGGAACGGTTTCCAGCCCGGCGACGTTGTCCGGGACGTCGACCGTCTCCGGGCCCGCCAGGTCCACCGAGTCCGGTGCACTGCGCTCAGCCGGGGGTGCGGGACGGTCCTCGAGGAGGGTTCCACCGCCGGCACCGGGCTTCACAGGATCGTTCTCATCCCGCTTCCCGGGGTAGCTGGTGACGTTCTTCCGGGTCTTCATCAGGACCGGAATGAGCCCGCCGAGGACCACCAGGGCGGCGAGAATGGGCAACAGAATAGGGAGGATGTCGTTCACTCCCCTAGCTTCTCACAAACCCCACAGCCCCAGCGGGGACCGAAAAAAGGGGCCGGCACCGTTCAGGTTCGGGCCGCTCAGACCTCGGCGCCGAGCCGCTGGCTGATCACTGTGGAGACTCCGTCGCCTCGCATGGTGACGCCGTACAGGGCGTCGGCAACTTCCATGGTGCGTTTCTGGTGCGTGATGATGATGAGCTGGCTGGATTCGCGCAGCTCCTCGAAGACCGTGATCAGCCGGCCCAGGTTGGTGTCGTCCAGGGCTGCCTCCACCTCGTCCATCACGTAGAACGGCGAGGGCCGGGCTTTGAAGATCGCGACGAGCAGGGCCACCGCGGTCAGCGAACGTTCGCCGCCGGAAAGCAGCGAGAGCCGTTTGATCTTTTTGCCGGCCGGACGCGCCTCGACCTCGATGCCGGTGGTGAGCATGTCCGAGGGGTCGGTAAGGACCAGCCGGCCCTCGCCGCCGGGGAACAACCGAGCGAAGATCCGGATGAACTGCGCCGAGGTGTCCTCGAAGGCTTCGGCAAAGACTTTCTGGACGCGCTCGTCGACTTCCTTGATGATGTCCAGCAGGTCCTTCCGGCTGGACTTAAGGTCTTCGAGCTGGGTGCTGAGGAACTGGTGGCGTTCCTCCAGTGCGGCGAATTCCTCCAGTGCGAGCGGATTGACCCGGCCCAGCGCGGAGAGGTCCCGCTCCGCGCGCTTGAGCCGTTTCTCCTGCTCCGCGCGGACGTAGGGCTTGCCGGCCACGATCTCACGGCCGTCCTCGTCCACCGGGGCGCGCAGGGCAGCCCATTTGTCCGCCGATTCCCCGGCGGGCGCGGGAACGGGCTGCCCGGGGCCGAAGTCCGCGACCAGCTGCTCGGCGGTGAGTCCGAGTTCCTCAACGCTTCTGAGCTCAAGGGCTTCAATCCGGAGGCGCTGCTGGGTGCGTGCCAGCTCGTCGCGGTGCACGGAGTCCGTCAGGTCGGCCAGTTCGCGGGCGAGGGCATCGTTGCCGGTGCGCACGGCCGCGAGTTCGCCGTCGAGCTGTTCCTTGCGTTCCTCCGCGGCGTCCTGCTCCTGCCGGGCAAGTTCCACGGACACGTCGATGAAGCCCATCACCTGGGTGACCGCGGCGCGGACGGCGGCGGCGCGTTTGGCCTGGATCCGCCGGCGGCGTGCCCGTTCGGCTGCCTCTTCGCGGGCGCGGCGCTCGGTGGCGGCTGCGCGTTCGAGCGCCGTTGCCCGGTTGCCGGTGGCCGTGAGTTGTTCCTCTGCGCTGCGCAGGGCAAGCCGGGCCTCCATTTCGGTGCTGCGGGCCAGCGACGCTGCCAGGGCCAGGGCGTCCCTGTGCGCCGGAGAGGGTTCCTCCTCGGCCGGCGCCTCCTGGGCGGCGGCGAGGCGGGCGGCTACGGCTTCCAGCGCGAGTTGTTCGCTTTCGATGTTGGACTCTGCCTTTGCGAGGGCGGCGGCGAGGCGTTCGCTTTCGCCGACGGCGCTGCGCAGCACGGAGTTCAGGTGTCCCAGCCGTTCGGCGACTGCCGCCAGCCGGGCGTCCGAATCGTGGAGTTTTTCCAGGGCGGCATCGGCGCGGTCCTGCGCCGCTGCCCGCCGGGCCTGCGCGGCGGCGAGGGCGAACCGTTGGCGCTCCAGCTCGGCGGTGACGCTCTCGAGGCGAGCGGCGGCGTCGTCGACGGCGGCCTGCACCTCAATCAGCGACGGTGCCGTTGCGGAGCCGCCGCTGACGGTCAGCGCGGTGAGGACGTCCCCGGCAAGGGTCACCGCGGTCAGTTCAGGGCGGCCGGCAATCAACTGCGCTGCATCCGCCAGGGACTCGACGACGGCGATGCCCGCCAGCAGCTCCGTCAGGGGCAGGCCGGTGGCGGCGTCCGCGGCGCCGGAGGCCGATACCATCCGGGACGCCCACCGGGCACCCTCGGGCAGCTTCCCGTCGGATTCGTTGCGGGCGGTGCGTTCCCCAACCAGCAGCAGGGTGGCCCGGCCAGCGTCGTCGTCCTTCAACAGCTGGACGGCGGTGGCCGCAGCAACGCTGTCCTGCACCACAACGGCGTCGGACGCGGCGCCCAGCGCGGCCGCGATGGCGGTCTCGAAGCCTGCTTCCACAGTGATCATGGACACCAGCGAGCCGATCACCCCGGAGGCTCCCGAACCGAGGACGTGGGCCGAGCCGTCTTTGCGGTTCAATCCGAGCTGGAGGGCCTCTCGACGGGCCAGCAGGGCACCGCGTTCCCGTTCGCCGTCGCGTTCGGCCGACGTCAAGGCGTTAATCTCCGCCGTGATGTTGTCCAGCACTGTGCTGGCATCCTCGTACTCGGCGTCGAGGCGCTCCTCCCCGTCCTCCACGCCGGCTACCTGGGATTCCAGGGCGGCGAATTCGCTGTGGGCATGCCGGCGGCGTTCCTCCCCTGCCGTGAGGGAGTCGCGGAGCCGGCCGAGTTCGGCCTGGGCGGACTCGACCCGGGAGCGGGCCGCGCCGACCTGCCCGGCCAGCTTGGCCAGGCCCTCTCGGCGGTCAGCGGCGGCCCGGAGCAAGGCTGCGAGCCGTTTGTCTTCGACGGAGGCGGCACTTTCCGCGCCGATTTTGGCGGCGGTGGCGGCGTCCAGGGTGCTGCGGCGCTCCACAATCTGGTGCTCCAACCCGGTTTGTTCGGCGCGGACGCGGGCGGCCTGGCGGTCGAGCTGATCCGGGTCCCGCCCGGTGTCAGGCACTGTGTCGGAATCGCCGAGCAGCCGGCGCCGTTCCTCGGCGAGCGAACCCAGCGAGCGCAGCCGTTCGCGCCCGGCGGAGAGCTGATACCAGGTGTCCCGGGCGGCGTTGAGCGCGGGTGTGGCTTCGGCTGCGCGCTGTTCGAGGCCGGCCTGCCGCTGCCTGCCGAGCTCGAGTTCCTGTTCGATGACGCCCCGACGGGCCTTCAGTGAGCTCTCGTCCGCGATATCCCGGGCCAGGGCCGACTGCAGCTGGACGAGGTCGTCGGCGAGCAGCCGGGAGCGCGCGTCCCGGACCTCAAACTGGACGGTCTGGGCGCGCCGCGCCACCTCGGCTTGTTTTCCCAACGGCGTGAGCTGGCGCCGGATCTCGCCGGTGAGGTCGCTCAGGCGGGCCAGGTTGGCCTGCATCGCTTCGAGCTTGCGGACCGTTTTTTCCTTGCGGCGCCGGTGTTTGAGGATACCGGCAGCCTCTTCGATAAAACCTCGCCGGTCCTCCGGGGTGGCGTGCAGCACCTTGTCCAGCTGCCCCTGGCCCACGATCACATGCATTTCGCGGCCCAGTCCGGAGTCGGAGAGCAGCTCCTGGATGTCCAGGAGCCGGCAGCCGGCGCCGTTGATGGCGTACTCCGAGCCGCCGGTGCGGAAGAGCGTGCGCGAAATCGTGACTTCGCTGTATTCAATCGGCAGGGCGCCGTCGCTGTTGTCAATGGTGAGCGAGACGTGGGCGCGGCCCAACGGCGGGCGCCCGGACGTCCCCGCGAAGATCACGTCTTCCATCTTGCCGCCGCGGAGGGTCTTGGCGCCCTGCTCGCCCATCACCCAGGCCAGGGCGTCCACCACATTGGACTTGCCTGAGCCGTTGGGGCCAACCACGGCAGTGACGCCTGGCTCGAATTCGAAAGTCGTCGCCGAAGCGAAAGACTTGAATCCCCGGACGGTCAGGCTTTTCAGGTGCAAGGTGTTTCGGGTCTCCTGCTCGGCGGACGCGGATGGTGGGGACAGCCGCGGATACCTACAATCTACTGCGGGGCCGTGACATTTCCGTGCAGCGGCCCGCAACCACGGCGCAGATGCCTCTCAATCTGCAGATGCAGGAATGGATTGACACCGGACGTAGTTAAGCTCTTGGGCTTGCGCTTGAAGGTGCACTCACCCGCCTGAGCGCAGGACACACACGAACAGAGGCTTGAATTGATAGGGAATGCAACATTCCGGCACCGCAACACCGCCTTGCTTTCGGTGACCAGCGTCGAAGCTCCGAGGATCATCAGTTCCACGGATTTCGACCACAAACTGTCCGCCACACTGCGCCGGTTGAAATTCCCGCCAAAGCTGCTGGAACGCGTTGCCGGCGTCACCCACCGGCGGTGGTGGGCCCCCGGGACATCGTTCGACGACGCCGCCATCGAGGCGGGCGCAAAGGCCTTGGCCGAGTCCGGCATCGAAGCAACCGAGGTGGGCCTGCTAATCAATACCTCCGTGACGCGGCGGAACCTCGAACCGTCGGTCGCGGTGAAAATCCACCATGGGCTCGGCCTGCCGTCGTCCGCGATGAACTTCGACCTTGCCAACGCCTGCCTCGGCTTTGTCAACGGCATAACACTGGCGGCCAACATGATCGACTCCGGCCAGATCAAGTACGCGGTGATTGTCAACGGAGAGGACGCCCAGGCTACGCAGGAGGCCACCCTGGCCCGGCTGCAGCGGCCGGAGACCACCCGCGCGGACTTCAACCGCGAGTTTGCCACCCTGACCCTCGGTTCCGGCGCCGCTGCGGCAGTCCTGGGCCCGGCGGACGAGCACCCCGGGGCGCACCGGATCCTTGGCGGCGTGATGCGCGCCGGAACAGAGCACCACGAGCTGTGTGTGGGCGGCATCGACGGTATGACAACGGATACAAAGGGCCTGCTCGACGGCGGCCTGCAGCTGGTAGTCGACGCCTGGCATGAGGCGCAGCCGGAATGGGACTGGGGCTCGATGGACCGTTATGTCACGCACCAGGTGAGCACCGCCTACACCCAGGCCATCATCGACGCCATCGACCTGGATCCGGATAAGGTGCCCATCACGTTCCCGCACTGGGGCAACGTGGGACCGGCTTCCCTCCCGATGACCCTGGCCGCCGAGGCGCAGAACCTTGGATCCGGTGACCGTGTGCTGTGCATGGGCGTCGGTTCGGGCCTCAACACCGCGATGGTGGAAATCGTTTGGTAGCCGGCGGCTGGCCCGGCGTCGACCCGGAATGGTCGCGCGAAATCGAGGTGGCGTCCGGCTCAGCTGCTGATCCGCCCGGAACGGTGCGCCGCTGGCACCTGCTCGACAACGGCGCGCAGCTCTCCCGCCGCGGGCTGACACCGGCCGGGACCGTGCTGTGTGTGCACGGCAACCCCACCTGGTCCTACCTGTGGCGGACCCTGCTGGCCGCCGGATCTGACCCCGCGCACCCCTGGCGGGTGGTCGCGGTGGATCAGCTGGACATGGGCTTCTCCGAGCGCACCGGCACGTTCCGGCGGCTGGCGGACCGGATCAGTGATCTCGGCGACCTCACCGCCGCGCTCGGCCTGGACGGTCCGGTGGTCACCGTCGGCCACGACTGGGGTGGTGTGATCAGCCTCGGCTGGGCCCTGGCCCATCCGCAGCAGCTCGCCGGCGTTGTCCTGACGAACACCGCCGTGCACCAGCCCGCGGACTCGCCCATCCCGCCGGCGCTGCGGCTTGCCCTGCACCCGGCCGTGCACCGCTGGGGAACCACAACGTCGGACGCCTTCCTGCGGGTGACGCACTCCCTGGCGCACCCGCCGCTGGCCGCGGACGTCCGCAGCACCTACCTGGCCCCCTATCGCGGCGCCGGCCGCCGCGACGGCGTGGGAAACTTCGTCGCGGACATTCCCGTCGACGCGTCCCATCCCAGCTTTCCCGCACTCAACCGGGTTGCCGAGGGCCTGCGCGGGCTGAGCGTGCCGGCACTGATGCTCTGGGGACCCCGGGACCCGATCTTCTCCGACCGGTACCTCAAAGACCTGCTGGGCCGGCTGCCGCACGCAAAAGTCCACCGCTTCGAGGGCGCCGGCCACCTGGTCGCCGAGGACCGGGACATCGCCACGCCCATCTTCGAGTGGCTCGCCGGGCACTGCGCCAACAGCGCTCCGGCAGACGCTGAGGCGACTGCCCCGTTCGGGGCTGGCGCGGCGCAGGCTGCCCCGATCGGGGCTGGCGCTGCGCAGCCTGCCCCGACGCCGGCCCACGGCATCCCGGCCCCGGCCCTGTGGGCGCCGCTCACGGAGCTTGCGGCGGGACCCGACGGCGCCGGGACCGCCGTCGCGGAGATGGCCGCGGACGGCACCGTGGCACGGGCATTAAACTGGCGGGACCTGGAACAGCATGTTGCAGCCACCGCCGCAGGACTGGCGGACACCGGCGTCCGGGTTGGCAGCCGGGTCAGCCTGATGGTTCCGCCGGGCGTGGACCTGACGGTGGTGCTGTACGCCTGCCTGCGGCTGGGCGCCGTGGTGGTGGTGGCCGACGCGGGCCTCGGCACCCGCGGCCTGAGCCGCGCCGTCAAGGGCGCTACCCCGGATTTCCTGATCGGCATCGAGAAGGCCCTTGCCGCCGCCGCCGTGCTCGGCTGGCCTGGACGGCGGATCAGCGTGCGTGACCTGCCGGCTGCCCGCCGCCGGCTCCTCGCCGTGGAAACCTCCCTCCCTGCGCTCACCCGCCGGGGCAATGCACTGTCCGGGATGCCAGCACCGCAGGCACCGGATGCGGACGCGCCAGCGGCGGTGCTCTTCACCTCGGGCTCCACCGGCCCCGCCAAGGGCGTGCTTTACACGCACCGGCGCCTGGCCGCGATGCGGGACACCGTGGCCAGGACGCTGGAGATCCGCCCGGGCGCGCGGTTGGTGGCGGGTTTTGCGCCGTTCGCACTGTTGGGACCAGCCTTGGGAGCCGTCTCCGTAACGCCCGCCATGGACGTCACGGCTCCGGGCACGCTGACCGCCCAGGCACTGGCACACGCCGCGGCGGCCATCGACGCCACAGTGGTCTTCGCTTCCCCGGCGGCGCTTCGCAATGTCCTCGCCACCCGGAACGGCCTGGGCACCGCGGGGCACCGTGCGCTGGAGCGTGTGGAGCTGCTGCTCTCCGCCGGCGCCCCCGTTGCCGAAGCCCTCCTGGCCGGCGTGCAGCGGCTGCTGCCGCACGCCTCGCTGCATACCCCGTACGGAATGACCGAAGCGCTGCCCGTCACGGACATCAGCTTCGAACAGATCCGCGACGCCGGGTCGGACGCGGCTGCCGGAACCATGACCGGCGCCGGCAACGGCGTGTGTGTGGGACAGCCGGTTTACGGCGCCCGGGTGGCCCTGATCCCGCTCGCCGCCGACGGCACCGCCCCCGGAGACAACCCGGTCACGGAACCGGGAGTCACCGGCGAGATCCTGGTCAGCGCCCCGCACGTAAAAGCGAGCTACGACAGGCTCTGGCTGACCCAGCGCGAGAGTGCCCGCACCGCCGGGTGGCACCGCACCGGCGATGTGGGGCACTTCGACGCCGCGGGCCGGCTCTGGGTGGAAGGACGCCTCGCACACGTTGTGACGGGCCCGGATGCCGTTCTCACCCCCGTGGGCACCGAGCAGTCCCTTGAACGGCTGGACGGCGTCGGGCCCGCCGCCCTCGTCGGAGTGGGCCCGGCGGGAACGCAGGCAGTTGTGGCCGTCGTCGAGACCGTCCCGCCCGCGCGCCGCTCCGGCCCCGCCGCACCGGAACTGGCAGCGCGGGTCCGGGCGGCCGCCCGGGCAGACGGTGTGAACGTCGCTGCCGTGCTGGTGGTCCGGGCCCAGCCGACGGACATCCGCCACAATGCCAAGATCGACCGCACCCGCCTGGCCCGGTGGGCGTCCGCAGTCCTGGCCGGCGGCCGGGCAGGCACACCGTGAGGGTGCTCGTGACCGGCGCGAGCGGCCTGCTCGGCGGGGAAGTGGCCCGGCAGCTGGTGCGCCAGGGCCACGACGTCACCACCTTCCAGCGCCGCCCCTCGGGCATCGCCGGCGCGGCCGACCTGACCGGCTCCATCACGGACCCGAGCGCCGTCCGCTGCGCCGTCGCCGGCGCCGAGGGCGTCATCCACTTGGCCGCGAAGGTCTCCTTCACCGGACGGGCCGCAGAGTTCGACGCGGTGAATGTCGCGGCCACCGGCAGCTTGCTCGGTGCGGCCCGCGACGCCGGGGTCCGGTCAGTGGTGTTCGTCTCCTCCCCTTCCGTGGCAAATTCCGGCGCTGCAATCGCCGGGCTGGGCGCCGATCCGGCCGACCCGGCCCGCGCGCACGGCGACTACTCCCGCACCAAGGCCGCGGCCGAGCTGCTGGCACTGGCCGCGGACTCAGCGGAATTCAGGGTCGCGGCGGTGCGCCCGCACATCGTCTGGGGTCCCGGGGATACACAACTGGTGGAACGGGTCCTGGACCGCGCCGGCCGCGGCCGGCTGCCGCTGCTCGACTCCGGGGCGGCCCTGATCGACACCACGTACATCGATAACGCAGCGTCGGCGATCGTCGCCGCGCTGCATCGGATGGAGCACATTCACGGCCGGGCGCTGGTCATCAGCAACGGGGAACCCCGGCCGGTCGGTGAGCTGCTGGCGGGCATTTGCGCCGCGGGCGGCGTCCCGGCCCCGTCGTGGAAGGTCCCGGGCGGCCTCGCGCGGGCGGCCGGATCGCTGGTGGAAAAGCTCTGGACCCGGGCCGGCCGGACCGCGGAACCTCCCATGACAAGGTTCCTTGCCGAGCAGCTCTCCACTGCCCACTGGTTTGACCAGCGCGAGACCCGCAAACTCCTCGACTGGACCCCGGCCGTCACGCTGGACGAGGGCCTGGCGCGGCTGGCCCGGCACTACGGCCGGCACTAGACCGCGCGGTGTCCAGGTGCCCGCCCGCCCGCGGGCTCAGTTACCAGCGGGCTCAGTTACCAGCGGGCTCAGTTACCAGCGGCCGTTCCGTGGCCGCGGTTGGCAGACGGGGCAGGTGTAGGAGGAACGGTTCATAAACTGTTCGCGCTTCATCAGGCTCACCAGGCCGACGGCGGCGCAGCGCTTGCACTCCTGGCCTTCGCGGCCGTAGGCGTTGAGCGCGCGGTCGAAGTACCCGGAGGCCCCGTTGACGTTGACGTAGAGCGAATCAAAACTTGTCCCGCCGGCGGCCAGGGCATCCGTCATGACCTCGCGCGCGGCGTCCAGGACCCGCAGGGCGTCGGCCCGGCGCAGGGTGTCGGTGGGCCGGGCATAGTGCAGCTTCGCCCGCCAAAGAGACTCGTCCGCGTAGATATTGCCGATCCCGGAGACCAGCCCCTGATCAAGCAGTGCACGTTTGAGGCCTGTCTTCCGGGCCCGCAGACGCCGGTAGAACTCCTCGAAGGAGAACTCCGGGTCCAGCGGGTCCCGCGCGATGTGGGCGGCTTCCGCAGCAATCAGCGGCAGCGGCGTTTCGGCCAGGCCGCCGGGACCGCCGTCGGCCGTGGGGATCAGCGAGGTGAGGAACAGGCCGCCGAAGATCCGCTGGTCCACAAAGCGGAGCTGGTCGGGCATACCGTCGGCCGGGCTGAGCTGCAGCCGCACTTTCAGGTGCTTCTCGTCGGCACTGGAGGATTCCTGCATCAACAGTTGCCCGGACATCCCCAGATGCGCCATCAGCGCTACAGTGGGCCTGCCGCTCTCGGACCGGCCGACGTCGGGCGGGGCCCCGGGCGTGTCCGCCAGCGGCAGCCACAGGAACTTGCCCCGCCGGACGACGTCCAGGACGCGGGCGCCTTCAAGGTTTCCGGCGAAGTCCTCCGGACCGAGCGTGTGCCGGCGGATGGAGCGCGGGTCCACCACTTCGACGGCGGTGATGGTCCGACCCCGGACCCAGTCCACCAGTCCGCGGCGGACCACTTCAACTTCGGGCAGTTCAGGCACGGTGCGTGCCTAGGCGCCGGGCTGGGACTGCAGTTGCTGCCCCTCGGGCATCGCGGGTTCGACGGGCGCCGCTGCCGGTTCACCCGCCGGCGGTGCGGAGAGCCTGCGCCAGGCGTCCGCTGCAGCTTCCTGCTCGGCCTCTTTTTTGGAGTTTCCGGAGCCGTTGCCGTAGTCGTTGCCGCCGATCCGCAGGATGGCCTCGAACGTGCGGGCGTGGTCCGGCCCGGAACCCTCCACTGCATAGTTGATCGTCCCGAGCTGGCGGGCGGCCGCCAGCTCCTGGATGTTCGTTTTCCAGTCGGTCCCCGCGCCGAGCGCAGCGGCGTCCTTCAGCAACGGCCCGATCAGCCGCATGACCAGCTGGCGTGCGGTTTCAATGTCATTGGAGATATAGGTGGCGCCGATCAGCGCTTCCATGGTGTCCGCGAGGATGGACGCTTTGTTTTTACCCTCGGTGAGCTTTTCGCCCTGCCCCAGGTAGATGAACTCCCCGAGTCCGATGCTGCGGCCGATGCCCGCGAGGGCACGGGTGCTCACGACGGCGGACCGGCGCTTGGCCAGGTCCCCTTCGGGCAGTGTGGGGTTGTCACGGTACAGCGCATCGGTGACCGAGAACCCCAAAATGGAGTCGCCCAGGAACTCGAGACGTTCGTTGGTGGGGATACCGCCGTTTTCGTAGGCGTAGGAACGGTGTGTGAGCGCAAGACGAAGCGTCCCGGCGTCAATAGAGACACCGAGACGCTTCAGAAGCTCTTCAGTTGAAGACATCTTAGTCAGCCAGTTGGCGGATTAGACGTCTGCGACCTTGCGGCCCTTGTATTCAAGGAACAGCGCGGTGCCAGCCGAGTCGGTAACGACCTTTGCCTGGTGCGGCAGGCTGTATGTAACCTGGCCGTTCTCGACAGTCTTCACCAGGTGGGGGGCGGTTGCCTTCCACTGGGAGCGGCGGGCGCGGGTATTCGAGCGAGACATTTTCCGCTTCGGGACAGCCACGGCTAACTCATTTCTCTCTAGTCCAACACTTACAAATCAGTTTTGCCGGTCAGGCTTAGCCAAGTCAGCTAGGGCAGCCCAGCGAGGATCTACCACCTCGTGGTGATGCCCCGGCTCGTCTTCCAGGCGAACTCCGCATTCGGAGCAAAGGCCCTGGCAGTCTTCCCGGCACACCGGCTGGAACGGCAGTATGGTAACAACTGCGTCCCGCAACACCGGTTCAAGATCGATCAGATCGTGCTCGACTCGACGTTGCTCTTCTTCGTCTTCTTCATCCGAGAACTCTGCGTCCTCGTAGAAGAAAAGTTCTTGCACATCGACCTCTTGGTCATACGCAAGGGGATCCAGGCATCGGCCGCATTCGCCAGTAACTTCTACGTGCGCGGTTCCTGATACCAAAATTCCTTCGTGTACGGCCTCCAGCCGCAGATCCAGCTCAACATCCGAGCCTTGCTGCACACCAATGAGCGCCACACCAAGATCTTCTGGTGCGGGTACATGTTCCTTCAGCGTCCGCATGCTTCCCGGACTGCGTCCGAGGTCCTTGACGTCGAACGCCAAGGGCGAACTAGCATCTCGTTTAATGAGAACTCCTGTTGAACATATGACCGACGTACTATCTTAGCCTGATCTTCCGGGCGGACTCAAACCGGGGGCACACCCGCGGTTCACACCGCAGGCCGCTTAGGTTTCGGCCGCGCAACCGGCAGCAGGCCGCCGAGTACCGATCAAGCTTACCCTCTGCGCGGCTGGTCCTGGACCGGGTCGCCGCCGCGCAGTCGTTTCAGCACGGAGCGGGGCACAAACTCGGACACATTGCCGCCCAGGGAAAACACTTCCTTGATCAGCGTCGAAGACAAGTGCAGGTAGTGGCTTTCGGCCGGAAGGAAGACCGTCTCGACGCCGGTGAGTTGGCGGTTCATCGTCGCCATCGGCAGTTCGTAGTCGAAGTCGGAGGAGGAACGCAGGCCCTTGACGATGGCGGACACCCCCCGCTGGCGGCAGTACTCCGCGAGCAGTCCCTCCCCTACCGGTTCCACAACTATGCCGCGCAGGGACGCCAGGGTTTCCCTGGCCATATCAAGGCGTTCCTCGAGGGTGAAGCGGTATTTCTTGGCGTAGTTTGTGGAGACGCCCACAATAACCTCGTCAAAGAGACCGGCGGCCCTGGCGATGACTTCCAGGTGGCCGTTGTGGATCGGATCAAAGGAGCCAGGGCATACGGCGCGTCTCATGCTCCGAACCTACCGTATTGCCGGCACCGGCCGGGATAGCATGGCTGAATGTCAGCATCAAGCATTCCATTTACCGTCTCCGGCGGCGCGGTTCTCGTGACCGGGGCCGCCATGGGCATGGGCCGCCTGTACGCCCTGCGGGCGGCCCGCGAGGGCGCCGCCGTCGTAATTCTCTGGGACGTCGACGCCGACGGCCTCGCCAAGACCGCCGCCGAGGTAGCCGCCCTCGGAGCGCGCGCCGTCGTCCGGGAGGTGGATCTCGCCGACCGCGCAGCGATTGCCGACGCCGCCGAGGCGTGCCGGGAGGAAGGCCCGCTGACCCTGCTGGTCAATAACGCCGGAATCGTTCGCGGCGCGCTCTTCTGGGACCACAACCCGGAGCGGGACATCGCACTGACCATGGATATCAACGCGCTGGCACCGATGTACGTCACCCACGCGTTCCTGCCGGCCATGATGGCCGACGCCGGCCGGCCCCGCCGGATCCTCAACATCGCCTCGGCCGCCGGCACCGTCTCCAATCCGCGGATGAGCGTGTACGCCGCGTCCAAGTGGGCTGTCATCGGCTGGAGCGATTCGCTCCGGCTGGAGCTCGAGCAGCAAGGCTTCCGCCACCTCGCCGTCACGACGTTCTGCCCCAGCTACATTTCCACCGGGATGTTCGAGGGCGCCCGCGGACCGCTGCTGACGCCGCTGATGACCCCGGACGACGCCGTTGACCGCGCCTGGCGGGCCGCTGCCGCCGGCCGGCCGCAACTGATCGCCCCGGCGGCTGCGCAATTGGGCAAGGTGCTGCGCGGCATACTGCCGGTGCGGGCCTGGGACTTCGTGGGCGGGAAGGTGTTCGGGATCTACGCCACAATGGACAAGTTCACCGGGCGCGGCCAGAAGACGGGCAGCTGATGAACTTCCCCCAACCGTCCCCCTGGCAGCGGACCGCGTCAGGAGCGAACCTGCTCTCCCCCGACGGCAGCCTCGGCGTCACCATCTTCGAGGAAATGACCACCCTCGCCCTGCAGACGGGTGCCATCAACCTCGGCCAGGGTTTCCCGGACGAAGACGGCCCGGTGGAAATCAAGGCTGCCGCGCAGGCCGCCATCGCTGCCGGCGCCAACCAGTACGCCCCCGGGAAGGGCATCCTGGAGCTGCGGGAGGCGATTTCCCTTCACCAGGAACGCTTCTACGGGCTGGCCCCGGATCCGCAAACCGAAATTATTGTCACCACCGGCGCCACCGAGGCCATCGCCGCCTCGCTGTTGGCGCTCGTGGGGCCGGGCGACGAGGTCCTCACCTTCGAGCCGTTCTACGATTCCTACGGTGCGATTATTGGCCTCTCCGGTGCCCGGCACGTCACCGCACCGCTGCTGGCCCCTGACTTTATGCCGGACCTGGACGCGCTCGAGGCAGCGTTCAGCAGCCGCACCAAGGTGGTGCTGGTGAACAACCCGCACAATCCCACCGGTGCGGTGTTCCCGCTCGAGGTGCTCGAACGCGTCGTCGAGCTCGCCACCAGGCACAACGCCGTGATCATCACCGACGAGGTGTACGAGCACCTCACCTTTGGTGCCCGACACATCCCGGTGGCCACGCTGCCGGGCGCCGCGGAACGGACGCTGACCATTTCTTCCGCCGGGAAGACCTTTTCTTTTACCGGCTGGAAGATCGGTTGGCTCAGCGGACCGGAGCATCTGGTCGCCGCCGCCCGCACGGTCAAGCAGTTCCTGAGCTACAGCTCCGGTACGCCGTTCCAGAGCGCCATTGCGGCCGGGCTGGGCCTGCCGGATGAGTTCTACACCGGAATCGCCGATACCCTCCAGCTCAAACGGGACGTCCTGAGTGACGGCCTGCGGGCCGCGGGCTTCGACGTGCTGACACCGCAGGGAACGTACTTCGTCAACGTGGACACGGCTCCGCTCGGCATCTCCGACGCCGTGGAGCTGGCCCGCCGCCTGCCGTCCCTGGTGGGTGTCGCAGCCATTCCGGTCGCGGTCTTTTGCCACCCGGTCGGCGCCGAACGCACCCGGAGCCTGCTGCGCTTCGCGTTCTGCAAGAAGATTAGCGTCCTGCAGGAAGCCGCCGAACGGCTTGCGACCCTCCGCGACCGGCTCTGATGCGGGACACTCCCGCGGCCACCCGCTTCCTGCGGACCACCGGCCAACACGCCACGATCGAACCCGATGCCTTTACCGACGGCGGCTTTGTGCTCAGCATCGGCGGGGCGGAACAGTCGCACGTCAACCTGGCCGAGCCCGCGGATATTTTCTACGAGTACCTGCGCCGGATCGGCCACGTGGTGGACCTCGCGGCACCGTGGGGCGAACCCATCACAGCGCTCCATCTTGGGGCCGGGGCGCTGACGCTTGCCCGCTACATCCAGGCCACCCGGCCGGGCTCGGTGCAGTACGCGGTGGAGCTGGAGCGGGAGCTGTTGGACTTTGTGCTGCAGCAGCTCCCGCTGCCGGACGGCACGGAGCTGCACCCGCTGATCGGCGACGCCAGGGCGGCCTTGGCCGAACTGCCGCCGGAACTGAGCTTCGACGTTGTGATCCTTGACATTTTCTCCGGGCCCGAGGCACCCGAACACCTCGCCTGCACCGAGTTTTACCGGGAGGCCGCGGCGAAGCTCACTGCCCGCGGCGTCCTGGTAGTCAATGTGGGCGACGAACCCGGGCTCACCCTGGTCCGCAGCCAGGTGGCCGCGCTGCGCCGGGCCATGACCGACGTCGCCGCTTGCGCTGAGACCGGCATGTTCAGCGGCCGCTATCCCGGCAACATCATCCTGGCCGGCACCCAGGGCCCGTGGCCGGAGGTGTGGACTGCAGCGCTTACCGCCCGCGGGCCGCACCCGGCGAAGGTATTGTCCGGGATCGCGCTGGACGCAATGTCGGACTAGCCGTCACGCTCCGCTCCTTCCGCTGGTTCTGCCCCCAATGCGTCCGCCGGGACTTCTTCCACGCCCGGTTCGGCGAACCAGAGCTTCGTCTCCCCGTACTTGCGTTCCGCAAAGCGTTCCATCCCCGCCGGCCAGGACGGCTCGGGGGTCCGCGATGAACGCTCCACCACGACGACGGCACCTTCGGCCAGCTGCGGGACCAGCTGCGCGAGCACCGCGGCCAGCCCCGGCTCGTCCAGCGGGTAGGGCGGATCCAGGAAGACGAGGTCCCAGCGGGCACCCTCCTGGGTCCGTTCAAGGAACGAATCGACTTTCGAGCGGTGCACGGAAACCACTTTGCGCCCCACCACGGTATTAACGAGGTCGGCGTTGCGCTGGCAGACCGCGCTGGCCTTGCCGTCAAATTCCACCAGGTCCACACTGTGCGCGCCCCGGCTGGCACTTTCCACACCGAGGGAACCGGATCCCGCGTAGAGGTCCAGCACGCGGGCGTCCGCTATCACCTCGAAGGCGTCCAGCCGCGAGAAGAGCGCTTCCTTGACCCGGTCGGTGGTGGGCCGGGTCAACGATCCCGGGACACTGACCAAGGTGCTTCCACCGGCGGCGCCGGCGATGATGCGGCTCATGGCCGTGCCGCCGGGGACGCCTGGATTTTCTTAGCCGCGTTCAAGGAACGCCTCCTTTTCCGGATTGAGGTATTCGTCGATTGCCGCGGCGAGGTCGGGGTGGGACTCCAGCGACGGGTCGGCGCCGACAATGCGCCACGCGTCCTGCCGCGCCCGGGCGATCACGTCCTCGTGTTCCAGGACCCGCAGGAGCTTCAGCGTGGAACGGCCGCCGGACTGGGAGGCGCCCAGGATGTCGCCCTCCCGGCGCAGCTTGAGGTCCTCCTGCGAAAGTTCAAAGCCGTCGGTGGTCGCGGCGACGGCGTCGAGGCGGCGCCGGCTCGGATGGCCCGGTTCCAGCGTGGTCACGAGCAGGCACATACCCGGGAGCCCGCCGCGGCCCACCCGGCCGCGGAGCTGGTGGAGCTGGGAGATACCGAAGCGGTCCGCGTCAAGAATGACCATAAGGGTGGCGTTGTGCACGTCCACACCCACCTCGATCACTGTTGTGGAGACCAGCAGCTTGGTTTGGTTGGCGGTGAAAGAGGCCATGGTGCCGGACTTGAGCACCGGGTCCTGCCGGCCGTGCAGCGGCGCCACGCTGACCCCGGCCAGGGCCGGTTCGTCGCGGAGCTGTTCGACGACGCCGGTGACGGATGCCAGTTCGCGTGCGCCGTTGTCGCCCGCGAGGTCAGCGTCGGACGGTTCGGCTTCGCCGGGGCTGAAGTCGCCGTCGTCGTCCGAGCCGATTTTGGGACAGACGATATAGACCTGGTGGCCGGCGTCGATCTCTTCCCGGGAGCGCGTCCAGATTCGCGTGGCCCAGGCCGGGTGCTCGGCGAGCCCGACGACGTGCGTGGTGATCGGCGCGCGGCCGGCCGGTAGTTCGTCGAGGACGGAGGTTTCCAGGTCGCCGAACACTGTCATGGCCACTGTCCTCGGGATGGGCGTGGCGGTCATTACCAGCAGGTGCGGGGGTTTGCTGGCTTTGGACCGGAGCACGTCGCGTTGTTCGACGCCGAAGCGGTGCTGCTCATCGACCACGATCAGGCCCAGGTCGTAGAAGGAGACGTTATCGCTGAGCAGGGCATGGGTGCCGATGATGATCCCTGCGTTCCCGGAGGCGGCATCCAACATGGCTTGTTTCCGGGCGGCCGTGGGCATGGAGCCGGTGAGCAGCGTGACCTGGACGGCGTCCGTGCCACCCAGCAGCCCATCCCGGGACAGCGGGCCGAGTGTGCGGCGGATCGAATCGAAGTGCTGCGCGGCGAGGACCTCGGTGGGCGCCAGCAGGGCAGCCTGTCCCCCCGCATCAACAACCTGCAGCATGGCGCGCAGGGCCACAATCGTTTTTCCGGAGCCGACTTCGCCCTGCAGCAGGCGGTTCATCGGCGAGTCCTGGGCGAGCTCCGCGGCCAGCGTCTTGCCGACGGCGGCCTGGCCGGCGGTCAGCGTGAACGGCAGCTGCCGGTCAAAGGCTGTCAGCAGGCCGTCCGCGAGGGGCCGGCGGGCGGTGGCTTCCTCCGCGGCGAGCTGGGCGCGGCGCCGGGCGAGCGCGGACTGGAGCACCAGCGCTTCCTGGTAGCGGAACCGGTCCTGTGCGTGCTGCCAGTCCGCGTTCCCTTGCGGGGCATGGATGAGCCGGTAGGCCTCCGCGATCGGCAGGAAGTGCTCCCGGTCCGCGATCGCCGCCGGCAACGGGTCCGGAACTGCATCGAGGTCTGCGGTGTCCAGCAGCGTCTCGATGACTTTCTGGATGGACCAGCTGGTGAGCTTGGCAGTGGCCGGATACACCGGGATAGGCATGGCGGCGAGCTTTTCCGGATCCTTGCCCGGAGCTTCCGGGTCCTCGTCCAGCAGCAGGAAATCAGGGTTGGTCAGCCCCAGGGCACCGGCGTAGCGGGTGACCTTGCCGGAGAACAAGGCGCGCCGGCCCGGCAGCAGTGCGGCCTTGGCCCGGAAACCGTTGAAAAAACTTACCTTCAGGGTGCCGGGGAGCCCGGTCCCGGCGTCGTCGGAAATCACGACGTCGGTCAGGGAACCACGGCGGGCGCGCATCGACCGGGTGCTGCTGGAGACGACCCGCGCGATGAGGGTAACGTCCTCGTCGAGCGGGACCTCACTGATCGGGGTGAGTTCGCCGCGGTCCAGGTAGCGGCGGGGGAAGTAATTCAGCAGACCGCCAACCGTGGTGATGCCGAGATGCTTTTCGATCACCGTCGCCGAACGCTTGCCGATCCGGCGTTCCAGGCCCAGCCCCAGTTCGGTGGCGCCCAGTTCGGTGGTGCCCGGTTCGGTGCCGGGTTTAGCGTTCATATCCGTCGGCGGCCTGTCCTGCGGGTTCCCGGGGACCTGCGTCGTGCGATTCGGCCTCCAATTCGGCCTCCGGCAGGGCGAGTTCTGACACGCTGATATCCGAGGGTTCGCCGAGGGCCCGGATCAGGGCCATGGCAAGTGCTGCCTCGGGCACATGGACGTGGACCCGCCAGCGGTATGCCCCGTTTGCGTCGGCGGTAGCGCCGGCCTGGCTCATGATGACGGACTCGCCGATTTCGTCGAGCCGTTGCCGCATCGTTGCAGCGTCGAGCGGCGAGAGCGTGATGGTGCACATAACTTCCACACCTTCGTCCCGCGGCATACCGGCATGGATGTGCGGGTCCTGCACGTCGTAGCCGTGCAGGCCGTCCAGGAGCTGGTCCTGGAGTTCCTCGCCGAGCACGGCGGAACGGAGGCAGTCGAGGATCAGCAGCATCCCCACGCCGCCGGCGTCCACCACGTGCGCTGCGTGCAGGGCCTCCAGCTGCCCTTCGGTGCGCACCACGGCCGCCAGCGCCGCTTCGACTGCGGCATCCAGGGCCAGGCCCAGGGCGTGGTTGCTGTCGTCACCGTTATGCTCGGCGTCCACTGTCGCGGCCGCGCGGGCGGCGGCTTCCATCACGGACAGCATGGTTCCCGGAACCGGATCACTTAGCGCGGACCAGGCCCGGAGCTGGGCGCGGTTCAACGCAGCGGCAAACAGCGGTGCGCTGAGCCGGTGGTGGCCGGCAAGCGGTTCGGCTGCGGCGCAGAGGAACACGGCGAACAGGGTGCCTGAGTTGCCGCGGGCCTGCTCCATGGCCGCCAGGCCGGCGCGGGACAAAACGGCCCCGACGTCGTTCTGCGCCGGGTCCGGCGGGCCGAAGGAGTGGATCGCCGGATCCGCGCTGATCACGGGCAGCGCGGAGGTGTCCAGGCAGTGCAGTGCCTGGGCCGCGGCCCGGACCGTGAGGTAGAGGTTAGTGCCGGTGTCGCCGTCGGCGACCGGAAAGATGTTGATGGCGTTCAGGCGGTCGCTGTGGTTTCCAAGCGTCGTTTCTGCCTTGCCCAACCACCGCTTCATCGCTTGCGCGTTGGCGGCAATTTTAGTCTGCAAAGTGATCCCATCCCACAGTGTCAGCGGGCCTGCCCGCTATTGTCACGCCCGTGCTGTCCGTTGGTGCAAGGGCCTCTACCGAGCCTAGCGCAGTGAAACCGTGAGGCAGCTGAACGCCCGGCGGGAATGTGGCAAGCAATCCGTGATCCTCTCCGCCGCCCAGCACCCAGTCCAGCGGATCTGTGCGGAGCAGGTCGGCGGCCGGCCGGAGCGGGCCGGCCAGGACCTTCAAAACGGACGCGTCCAGGTTCAGCATCACGTGGCTGGCAGCTGCCAGCCGGTTGCCGTCGCGGACCAGCCCATCGGAAATGTCCAGCATGGCCGTGGCCCCGCAGTCCCTGGCCAGCGGTCCCGCCGCGAGCGGCGGCAGGGGCCGGCACTGGGTGTCCACCAAATCGCGTTGGTCCCGGCTCAGGTCGCCGACCGGGACTGCCGATTCCAGCAGCGCAAGGCCCGCTGCGGCGCGTCCGAGGGTGCCAGCCAATGCCAGGGTGTCCCCCGGTCGGGCGCCGGAGCGCAGCACCGGAGCATGTCCGTCGAGGGTGCCGAGGATGGCGACGCTGACGGCGAGTTCCCGGCCCCGGCCCAGGTCTCCCCCGGCCACGGCGCAGCCCGGGGCGCCCAGTTCCCGGATGCCGGCGCTGATTCCGTCGGCGAAGTCCTCGACCCAGGCGACACGGGTTCCCGGGGGCATCGTGAGGCTGACGACGAGGGAGGTGGCCCGGGCCCCCATGGCGTTGATGTCGCTGAGGTTTTGCGCGGCGGCCTTCCAGCCGACGTCGTAGCCGGTGGTCCGGTAGCCGTTGTTCCACTCCAGGCGGAAGTCCTGGTCCACCACCTGTGTGTCGATGCTGAGGACCGTCCGGCCATCCGGCGCGGCCACAATCGCGGCGTCGTCGCCGGGGCCCAGGATCAGGGATGGGTTGTGCGCCTGGCCGTAGTGCAGGCGCGGGAAGATCCGCTCCAGGAGCTGGGACTCGGAGAGCTCCGCGACGGTCAGCGGGTCAGGGACGTGGTCAGGGAGGTGTTCAGGCACAGCACAACGCTACCGCGGGGGTCCGACGGCGGCGGGCGCGTGTCCGGGTCAGCGGGACGCAAGGTACTCCCGGAGCCGCTGAGCGGCTGCCGCGAATCCCGGCGGCTGGAGTGCCATTCGCCGGCTGCACGATCTCCGCCCGTTTTCCCTGCCACACCGGCCGCATGGAAGACTCATACGCATGCCCCTGCCCTTGCCCGCCCTGAATCCCCTGGGCGCCCGGATTCTTGGGTGGATTTCAGGGGCTGTACTACTGTGGCTGGTCCTCGCCTTTCAACTCTTTGTGAACGTGGATCCCTTGACTGTCCACCGCACCGATGCCGTTATTATGCTCGGCGGAGCCGCGGCAGAGCGCCTGCCGGTCGCGGAGCAGCTGCAACACGACTACGGCATCCCCGTCCTGGTCCTCTCCCACACGGACACCCCCGGCAATACGGCCGCCGATGCCGTCTGCAACACCGCCGCTTTTCCCAGCGCCCGGCTCCTGTGTTTCCGCCCCGATGAGTACGACACCCGCGGGGAGGCGCGTGCCATCGGCAAGATTGCCGCGGAGAACGGCTGGAAATCCATCACTGTTGTGTCCTCCAGCTACCACGTCGCCCGGGCGCAGCGGCTCCTGGAGCAATGCACGACGGCGGCCGTCCAAGTGGTGAATTCACACCCTGACCTGAGCGTGGGACAGTGGCTGCGGCGGTTTGTCATTGAGACCGGGGGCCTTATTGATGTCTCCCTCCGGCCGGAATGTTCGGATCAGCGCTGAGGAATGTAAGAATTGAAGCCGATCAGGCTGAGTCTCTCAGCCTACTGACGAGATATCGAGGCGAGGAGGACCGGCTGTTGGGTGATCCTGCCGACGATGCTCCCCCGCTGGTTGCCGCCCCGCGACACCTGCGGCGCCGCACCTTCCACGAGGAGGTTCCGGACACGCTGCTGGTTCCGGATGCAGAGCCGTTGCCTCTTACATGCGCCGAGCCTGCTGCGCCCAAACGGGCTGCTCTGGCAACTGATTCTAAGGAATCCGAATACCGGCGCAAGCGCCTCGTGGCGTTGCTTGCGGTCATCGCGGTGTCGTTGAGCATCCCTATCCTGATCATCGCCCTGGTGTTCGCAGGCTGAGCTGTGGCATCAGCCCTGCTTCGAGTAGAACGCGTCGCTCCTAGCGCTCCACCCATTTGTTACGTTCACCATGTAGTACTTGCCGACGCCGAGCGCCGTCCCCTACGTTGACGGTGACCGACTGCAGTCCGTGACCCCATGCTGCTGGCCGTGGGACGGGTTGTAGGCAGCCGCGGCCACGGTCCTGTCCTGCACTTGGCCTGCCGCGGTAGTCCATTTGAGCTGGACCTGGCCGCCATTGAGGTTGTAGCCGGTGACGAAAGAGGAACCCGCGGCGGCGTTGAAGCTTAAGTCCATAATCACCGGAGTAGTCCTTACCGATGTGATCCTGTTCACCAATGGCGCCCCGTACCCACGCAGGTATCGTAGGTGTCCCACATGAACGAAATGACCTTGGCGGGTGCATTACCCGGTCGGTGAACTGGGAGAATGTGCCCTGGTAGGAGAGGTCTGGCAGGTACGCGAAGTCGGTTCCGTTGACCGGAATCGGCACTCCTTCGAAAAACTTCGTGTCTTTCGCAGTCGCCGCCTTGGCCAGGGATCCGGTTGCTCTCACCCGCTGGTGCGCTTGCGCCGCTCACCACTATGACGTCGTAGCCGTTGTCGGCAGCGATGCACCCAGAGCCCTGTGCCGGCAGCAATAGTATGGTGATGAGCTTGTTGTTGCTGCTGCTCCGGCCCCGCAGGCATTTGACCGCAGCAGCGCCCCACAGACTGGAGTCTGAGTGGTAAACACCCTGTTCAGCAACACACCGCCTGCGGCCGACTGGGCGAAGTTGACCGCGGCGATCTGGCAGTCGGCGGGAATGCCAGCCAGCTGGACGGCGTCGGACGCGACCCAAAAGTGACGACGGTGTCGCCACCCAGCGCCTTGATGGCCGCCAATTTGCTTTTGTTGATGGAGTCATCCGCACCTGCTCGGACGAAGTACCCTCCGACGGGGAGAGTGCAACTTTCGACTGCAACAGCCGCTGGCGGGCTGGCCGTGATGAGAGTTACGGCCAGATGGTCGTCAAAATCACGAGATGCGCCCGAGCCACCAACCCCTTGATTCGTTGCCGCCGGCAGGTAGCTACTTAGTGTCCTATGGTTCATCCCTAGCTCGCTGGCTGATACCTTGGCCTACGCAAAGAATGGCGTGGGGTCGGGAGTACGCATTACCGCGGCGTAGAACTTTTGCAGTGAATGTGCGGACTCTGGAAACAGATTCACTTCGCGGGGCCTCAGTCCCGTAAGCTTCATGGGTCCGCGGCCTAAATCTTTGGGGGAACCCTGTGCCCAGCATCATGCCGATTTTCGGCACCAGACCAGAAGCCATTAAAATGGCTCCCATTGTTGCGGCATTGCAGCAATCAGAGCACTTTGACTGCGTCATCACGGTTACAGGTCAGCACCGCGAAATGTTGGACCAGGTTAATGAACTCTTCGGGATTGTGCCGGATCATGATCTGAACATTCTCCAGCCGCGCCAGTCTCTTTCCGCCATCATGACGCGGACTATCGACGGCTTGGACAAGCTCTTCACGGATAACAAGCCCGACGCCGTCATCGTTCAGGGCGACACGACCACTTCCACAGCGGGCGCCATCGCAGCCTTCTACCACGGAATCCCAGTGGTACATGTTGAAGCGGGTCTTCGCAGCGGAGACCTGTTCTCCCCGTTCCCGGAGGAGGCTAACCGCAAGTTGACGAGTCAGATCGCAAGCCTCCACCTAGCCCCCACAAGTGTAAGTAAAGCCAATCTCGTCGCCGAGGGAATCGACCCGGCGGACATCGTTGTCACAGGGAATTCGGTCATCGATGCCTTGCTCACCACGGTAGGCAAGAAGATCCCATTTACCGATCCGCAGTTGGAGGGGCTGGCTACCAGCGGCAAGAGGATCCTCCTGGTAACAACGCACCGGCGCGAGAACCAGGGCGGCGCCATGCAGGGAGTGGGACGCGCTCTGGCGAGAATCGCGGCTGCCGAGCCTGGTTTGGTAATTGTGCTCCCCGTCCACAAGAATCCCGCGGTGCGAGAAGCGGTCCTGCCGGCACTGGCCGGCAAATCCAACGTCATTGTGACCGAACCACTCGCCTACGGTGAATTCACTCGGATGCTTTCCCTCGCGCACATTGTTCTGACAGATTCGGGCGGCGTCCAGGAAGAAGCCCCGAGCCTGGGTAAGCCTGTCTTAGTGATGCGGGACAACACCGAGCGTCCTGAGGCGGTCGATGCCGGCACCGTCACCCTGATTGGCACGGACGAAGAACGGATTTTCAAAGAAGTTGATCGGCTCCTCCACGATCAGGAGCACTTTCACTCGATGGCCAACGCCGTCAATCCGTATGGCGACGGCAACGCGGCCGCCCGCACAGTGGCGGCAGTTGGTCATCTTCTTGGTATTGGCGATCGCATCGAGGAATTCACCGCCTAAGCACACGCCTGGCCTGACAATCATTGCCAGTCTCCGGGAAGTCGCGAACGCTCCCGATGCGGCTTGTTCTTCCCGTCCCACACAGGGCCGATCGGGCCGAGGCGCTATCCTCCGCCCGATCTGAGGTGTCCGCTGAGCTTGTCGTTGACGTAATCACGGAGGCACTCGTTCGTGATCAGCTTCGCGGTCTTGGGCCAGCGGGCCCGTCGTCCGACATGCCACTGCGCCGTCGACGCCTTGTAGTCCAATCGATACGTTCTCGTCGACGCGTTCCGGCGCAGCTCCCGCGAGATCGTCGACGGGCTTCGCCCCAACCGACGAGCGATCTCTCGTACCCCGCAGCCCTGCGCCCGCCACAACGCGATGTCCTCACGGTTGCTGGAGGACAGATACCGCCCGGACAGTGTCGGGGCCAGCTGAGGATTCACCCCGCCAGCGTGCAGGAACCAACGATGCGCGACGGGCTCTGACACGCCCGCGGCGACGCCTGCATCTCGGGCCTTCGCACCCGAGGCGATCGCGACCCAGAACCGTACCCTGTCCTCACGCCACGCCACCGACGGCCGACCTGGCGAAGGGATCTGCCCTCGATACGCCCGTACCTGCTTCTGACGATTTTGAAGGGGCATCCAACACCCCCGTAATCAGGTGTTGCTTCGACCGGTTGAATACGGCCAATAAACCTCCGCCGAGTTCTAGGGCTGGTGCGCCGGGAACAACGTCACCCAATCCGTGGGCAAGGTCGGCGTGTGCTGGGATAACGCCGTCGCGGAAAATTTCCACCACCACAGCTTCACCAGCCGGCTCGCCGCCCGAACCTCGGTCCAGGACTATATCGAGCCCTGGTAAAACCGCAAAAAGGCCCAACGCCCGGGCGGGCTGCCGAACCCCGATCGTAGCCCTCACCGCCCACCAGACCCCCGACCAGGAACCTCTGGCCGCGTAACCGAAAAACAACGATGAAACTGTTTCTGAAACTTGACGTGCGCAGCATATCGACGCCTCAAGCAGGTACCGACCCCGCAGAATCGGGGTACCAGCTACTCGTGTGGGGCGGCATGAGTGCGTGTTCAACTGTGGTTCCAAGCGAGGAGACCATCCCTCTCTTTGAGGATCGGAGGCACCGTGCGTATCAACCCAGTGAAGCAAAGCGCCGCGGGACTGGTCGCCATCGGCATTGTTGCGGCGGCCTTGTGCGGAGCTGGAAACCCGTCGGTTCTCAACGCAGGTGCCAGTGCCCAGGCACTGTCGAGGGTGGGGGCCGCTAATGAGTTCGCCAGTACTTCAATAACGGTCTCGGCGGTGTCGAACGCCAAAGCCGCCCCCTATAACGCAAAGGGTGACGGGGTCACTGACGACTCCGCAGCGCTCCAAGCTTGGCTGAACGCGGGCGGCACCCGGCTCGCGGATGGTACTTACCGCATCACCAAGGGGCTGATCCTGAATGGCGACAACCGCCGGTTCCAGACCGAGAACGCCAAAATCGTAGCGGACGGCACAAACATCACGGCACTGACAGTGACCGGCCGCAACGCCATCGTTAGCGCTTACATCGACGGGAAGAACAAGGCATCAGACGGCGTCAAAGTCACCGGGCCCGGAGCCGTCCTTGAAAACGGATGGTACGAAAACTTCCGCTCAACCACGCAGTCCGCCCGCGGCATCGAAGCGAGGACCACAGGCGGCATTACCATCAGGAACAACGTCATCCGCAACGTGGTGAGTGTGGGTGACACGACCTTGGGAAACGGCGATGGTGCCTCCAGAGGCATCGTACTCAGTGGCCCGGCAGCAGCAACCGCGGCGTCGGTCATCTCGGCCAACCTCATCCAGAACATCACCGGTGAGGAAGGCGATGCGATCCAGGTGCTCTTCTTCGACGGCAAAACATCCACCCCTTTCAGCTCCGGCAGGGTGGCCGTTAGCGACAATACCATTTGGAATGTCTCGCGCCGCTTCATCAAAATCCAGGCATCGGACGTCACCGTGCAGCGCAACAAGCTGAATTTCTACCTCACGACGAGCCCCACAAACCCGGCTACATCAATCGACGTGATTCACTCAGAGAATGTCAAGGTCATCGGCAACGAAGTGAATCCTAACTTGCTGGGACCCGTCGTCATCGCTGTGAGAGGACCAATGGGTGTGCCTCTTCGCGGCATCGAAGTGAGCTCCAATATTATCCGACAAGCGGCGACGAAGAAGTCAATTGGCATTTATCTGACTTGGACTACCGACCCGATCATTCAGGAAAACCTCATCTCCGTTAACGGCACAGCCGTGCAAATGAGCTACACTACCGGCGCCCTCCGCTGATCTTTTCAGCGGCGAGACTTAGTCTCCTCGCGATTATGGTACGGACACGCAGCCACTTTGCCGGGTTACCGTGATTCACTTCGTAAATTGTGTGGGCATCGGGGTAATGGGAGACGTCGATGGTATCTGCCGGCGGGTTTCCATTCTTCGCGAACGTGACGTATCGTTTCACAACTCTTGCCGGTTGCCCAACGGCCAAGGTATGACGTTCTAGCTTGCTCGTGGCGGTGACAATTGAACGCAATCCGACTATGCATCCGTCTGGCACGACACCTCCGGCCATAACGGCAGCCTCGAAGCCGAGCCAGACATTTGACCCGATCGAGATTGGTCGCGAGTAGTTGGTTCGCTTGCCTGTCCGCAAGTCGTAAATCGGGTGGTTGTCGTACGCCCGAAGGTTCACCCCGGCAGCGAAGAGGCAGTCGTCTCCAATAGATACCGTCTGTCCGTCGTCGACGACAACGATCAGATTCCCCGTGACGTCCAATTTACGGCCAATAACGATACTCGCTCCGCGTCCCAGCTGAAAGGCCCCCCGGACGACGCATCCAGGTCCGATCTCCACAACGGCATCGTCCTGCAGAAACTGGATCCCGGCCTGAAACACGACACCTTCGTGGATGATGAGCTTGCAATTCCTACCGCGGAAGTCGACGCTTGCCGAACCTCCAAACGATCGTGGAGTGCCTACTATTTGGTTTCCCGACGCATCGATGAGTGGTTCGACCACTGTCACTTTAGGCATGCCCCCAACCTTATGGCAGGTCCAGAGATCGACAGAATCCCGATGCTTACGGATTTGGGGCCGCGAAGGACTCGGAGGTAGCATCACGAGGTACCCGCCGTCGAGCATCAAAAGGATGTTGAAGTAAACGATGTCACTGCCCACCCGGGAGACCAGCCACAGTGGCGTCGGCTCTAGCAGTGAAGCCGGTCTGGAAGCAAGCTCCCCCAGCCTCTCTGATGTTGCACTTGGATTGGGGTCGCCGAGAGGGCGACGAAGTCGGCAACTAATGCAAGCAATCGAGCATCATACTGCATCGATGCGCTCGTGCGGTCAGATCGAATTGCTCGACATATGCGCGGAACCGCACCAAGAATTGCCCGTATGGAAAGAGTATTTACCGAACGGCGAATGCTTCGGTGTCTACTCGAGAAACGCTGATACGATCGCCTTCGAGATTCCCAAAAACACCTCTGTTTCCGCGGGGTTCGGTGAGAAATTTTGGTTACAGATTGCGACGGAGCGGTCGCCTCATCTAGTTCTCAGCGATGGGAAGCTTAGCCATTATCACCAGCTCGAGCTCTTTACGCATTTGTTTCCGGCCATGCAGCCGGGAGGCGTCTTTGTCCTCGAATGCAATGCCAGCGCGACTGGCAATGTGATGCTCGCATTGCTGGCACAGATTGCCGAGAGTGGTTTTTCATCCTCATCATCGCTGACCGCCAAAACTGACTTCGTCGGGTATTGTGCCCGGAATATAGTTGCCATCGAATACTCAGAGGCCGCGGTCATAGTTCGTAAGAGATTTTTCGAGCAACGGAAACTCACCACAGCACCTTTGCGAGACTTAGCTAAGAGTTTTAAGCAACTTGATTCGCCCGGGCTATACAGCAGAGTGACCCCTAAAATATACGGCTCGGCCGACATTGAGCGGCGCACAAGTAGTCTGATCAATACTTTCAGCGACACCCCCCACCCTGGGGCTGAGGTCGGTCGTCTCGAGAACGTTACTGTAGTTGACGGCGGCGTTGTGGTGACCAGTGACGGTCGTATCGTTGAAGAGTCGTTCATAAATGCTCGGCACACGTCAAAGCGCGGGCCGTTCTTTCGCGTAGGAAAAGGCAACCTTTACGTGTCGGAACGTCCGATATCTGCGCAGGCAAGCCTGCTCGGTGACAGTTATGCAATTATTAAACAAACTTGGGATTCAAATTTTGGTCACTGGATTGTTGACACTCTCCCGCGCGTGGCGAACATTGTGGAGGAGTTTCCGGGGGCTGCTCTACGGTTCATTCTTAACGGTGCAGCCCCTTCTGCTATAAAGGATCTACACGCTGCGAGCCTCGGTCTTTTCGGTATCAATGCTGACCAGATTGATTTCGTCGATCGTCGTCCAACTTTCGTTCGCGAGGCGCTCTATGCCACGCCCATGACTATTCCGCCGTTTATAAAGTCGCCGCGAACCGTGTCTATCCTTGAACAGCTTGTTGATCGCTGTTCTCCTCAGGTGCGAGCTCTTTATGCCAGCCCACGGAAAATCTATTTGACGCGAAACAGGTATCCGCGGCGTAACCTTCTCAATGAGTCCGAGATCCTGCCGGAGATTGAGGAGGCGGGCTACGAAGTTATAGCACCAGAGCATCTTTCTCTTGAAGAGCAAATATGCTTATTCGCTTCCGCCAGCCACGTGATCGGCAATATGGGGGCGGCGTTTTCTAGCTTGGTATTCAGCCCACAAGCTGTGAAAGTTCTGGCCTTAGCCACGGAACAAATGGTTCACGATTATTTCTACGATATTGTGTGCCACAAAAGCGGCGAGTACTGGGCTCTGCAAGGACGGGCTTCTCATCCAGATGCTGGAATTGGCTCGGATTTTTCTATCAATACTGACGATTTTAGTCGCATATTCGCGGAATTCGACCGGTAGAGGGTCCTGGATCACCAATTTTTGCCCGGAGGCGACGAGAGGCACGGCTGCCGTAGACCTGCTTGGACGTCATGTCGCCGACGCGCCTATCGTCCCGTTGCACTCACTTAGGGCGGGGCTATGGATACGATACGCTGACGGTCACGTTTGCACATCATGAAGACGCCCAGTTCGTTATCGTTGACGATGGAGCGCCGTCCGAGCAGACCGAGGCCGACTAACGAGTCCACGGTGTATCATGCGTACACCCCGCAGCATACGACGCCGAGGCCAACTGGACGCCTTAGTTGTACTGCCCAGGCAGGTTGGTTAATCGGGCTCTCCGCGGTTCGTGGTGATTTCCGGTGTGCGGTGAATGTTCAGGCCGCCGTTCTGGCGGCGCTTCTGAGCACAATGCGGCTGGTGGAGTTCCGGCTATTGACGAATCCCCGTCCTGTCCGTTTCAGGTGTTTGATGGCGGTGTTGTTCGCTTCGACTTTTGCGGTGGTGGCGCCGGTGACGATGAGGACTTCGATTTCCTTCCACTAGCGGCAGACCGTGCGCCAGAGCCTGGTCGTCTCGGGCTGGGCGGCTCGTTCGACGAGTTCCCCGAGCCTGGCCTTCGCCGCGGCGGCGTCTTCGAGTGAGCCGGTGCGCAGCAGGGCGTGGAGCTGCTCCTTGACGTTCCATGCCGCCTGCAGCTTGCCGGTCGGGTCATCGGGGTCGAAGACTTGCCGAAACCGGTCGTTGCCTCTGTCCGAGAGTGTCTCACCGGCCCGCAGCAGCAGTCGGCGGTTGGCCCAGACCGGGTCGGTGGTGCGTCCACGCCGGCCCTTGGTTTCCTGTGTCAGTCGCTGCCGGACTTCGGTGAGCATGTTGTTGCCGCGCAGGACCAGGTGGAAGGCGTCGACCGAGACGGCTGTGCGCGGCAGCCACATCCGCAAGGCCTTCCGGAAGGCTGCCGACGGGTCGATCGCCACGACCTGCATACCGAGGCGCCATTCCAGCGGGCGCTTGAACAGCCACTCGCCGACGCCCTTGTGGTCGCGGCCATCGACCACACCAAGTGGTTGGGCCCCCGTTAGCAGTCCAGCGTCTATGCGATAGCTAATTGGTTTTCTTGCGTCCAGGTTTCCCAGTAGCGCTTCGGCGTCATGCCGTCCAGGGATCCGTGGGGCCGTTCATGATTGTAGATAGCTTTCCATTCCTCCGCCAAATACTTGGCTTCGGCCATGCTGTCCATGATTTCTCCGGAGAGTTGTTCCCTTCTGAATTGGGCGTTGAAGGATTCGATGAAGCCGTTCTGCCAGGGTGATCCCGGGTCGATGAATGCGGTGTCGACCCCGGCGGTGTCGCACCAGCTGACCAGTGCCTCAGCAGTGAACTCGGGCCCGTTGTCGCACCGGACGTAGGCCGGGGCGGTGCCGGTTTCGGCGATGATGTTCTCCAGCACCGCGACCACGTCGGCGGCTTTGAATGACCGGCGGGGGATGATGGCCAGCGCGGTGCGGGTGTATTCGTCGATGACGTTGAAGAACCGGATGTGCCGGCCGCAGGAGGTCACGTCGGACTGGAAGTCGAAGCTGACCACGTGCATCGGGTACTCGGCTGTGAGCCGTTTCTGCTCCCCGGCGCCGGGCCCGGTGCGGCGCTTCTTCCGCGCCCTGGGTTTGCAGGTCAGCCCCTCGTCGCGCCAGAGCCGGCGCACCCGCTTCCTGTTCAGTGCCACGCCGTCCCACTCGGGCTGTGCCAGCAGGTGCCAGCGGGCCTTCCGCCAGCCCCACGCCGGATGCTTCACCGCCACGGCGCGCAAGGCTGCGCGGAGCTGGATTTCCTCGAAACCCATGTCGGGTTTCTTCTTGCGGAACGCTGACCGGTTCTG